>PMOF01000272.1 GCA_003162495.1 Acidobacteriaceae bacterium | reverse complement strand
ACCGCGCGCCTGCAGGCTGTGCGCAGCCAGACCATGATGCTTGAGAAGCTCATCGACTCGGAGAAATTCGCGGGCCTCGGCCAACTCGCCGGCAATGTCACCCAGCAGTTGAACAATCCCCTGACGGTGATCATGGGCTACGCCTCGCTCTTGGACGAGACTTCGTCCCTGGACCCTCAAACCCGCAAAGCGGTAGAGTCGATCCTCAACGAAGCGCGCCGTATGAGGTCCACGCTGGAGAGCCTGTCCCGCATTTCGCGCCGCCAGAACGACCAGTTGGCCGCTGTTTCCGTGGAGGAATTGCTGGCCGACATGGAGCAGCTCCATCGCTCCGAGTTTCTGCGCCGCTCCATCGACTTCCGCCTCAGCATCGCACCCGGCCTGCCCAAAGTGCTGTGCCATGCCCAGCCGTTGCGGCAGGCTGTGCTCCACTGCCTGCAGTTTGCCATTGAGGCTGCGGACAGCCAGGGAACGGCCGGTTCTCCTGACCGAACCATGGCCGGGTCCTCGCCCAAACCCCAGCCCAGGCACCAGACCAAGTCGGTCCGTCTGGAGGCCACCTGCGAGGGCAACGTGGTCCAGATTCTCGTCGCTCACTCCGGGCCCGGCTTCCTTTATCCGGAACGCGCCTTCGACCCATTCGTTCCCTCACAGGCCACAGGAGAAACAGCCGGCCTCGGCCTCGGCCTTTGCGCCACCATCCTTCGCGACCACAACGGCCGCGCCTCCGCCGTCAACCTCGAGCCACGCGGCGCCGCCATCATCCTCGAACTCCAGGCCGCCTGACGTTCCCCTCCAATGCTTCCCGCTCTCCTTTTTCTTCCCGCTCTCCTTTTTCTTCCCGCTCTCCAAGCTTAGGCAATCCCTCTTGCATCCCTCTTCTCCTTGATGCAGTCATCCTGATGTGCGCTCCGTTCAGGATGACCTCCATGGGGCTGTTCAAATTGGTGTTGAAAGATGATTGCCTCCCTTCCAATTTCTTTGCCATCGCCAGGGCGCCGGCGCCACGCTAGAGCGTAAATATCCGTAGAATGGATACTGATGGCATTTACCGAACAATACGATGTGGTCGTAGTCGGCGCAGGTCACGCCGGTTGCGAGGCCGCCATGGCCGCCGCGCGCATGGGCCTGAAGACGGCCATCATCACCATGAACCTCGACCTGATTGCCCAGATGAGCTGCAACCCCGCCATCGGCGGCGTAGCCAAGGGCCACCTGGTGCGCGAGGTGGACGCCCTCGGCGGCGTCATGGGCGAGGTTGCCGATGCCGTTGGCATTCAGTTCCGCCTTCTCAATACCTCGCGCGGCCCTGCCGTCTGGAGCCCGCGCGCCCAATGCGACAAGCAGCTCTACCGCGTGAAAATGCGCGAAGTGCTCGAAGCACAGCCCGGCCTCCACATCCGCCAGGCCGAGGTGGTCAATCTTGTCCTCGAAGACGCGGGTCTCCCGGAGGATGCTGTTCTCCGGGAGGGAGAGCACGAGAATAGCCCAGGGTGCAACCCTGGGTCAGAGTCGCGGCTGGATCCGCCCCGTCCCGTAGGGCAGGGGCGAAACGGAGCGCAAACGCGATTCAAACGCCGTCGCGTGCTCGGCCTCAAGCTTCGCGACGGCCGCAACCTGCTCGCAGGCGCCACCATCATCACCACCGGCACATTCCTCAACGGCCTCATCCACTGCGGCGAAGAGCGCTATCCGGCCGGCCGCAGCGGCGAGCCCGCATCGGTTCTCCTCGGCGAAGCACTGCGCGCCCTGGGCCTTCGCACCTGCCGCCTCAAGACCGGCACGCCGCCCCGCCTCGATGGCCGGACGATCCGCTGGGACGTCTTCGACGAGCAGCCCGGCGACACGGACCCAACCCCCTTCAGTTTCAGAACAAAGAAAATCGTGCAGCCGCAGATCAGCTGCCACATCGCCTTCACCACGCCGGAAACTCTGCGCATCATCCGCGAAAATGTGCATCGCTCAGCCATGTATTCAGGTCAGATTGAGGGCATCGGCCCGCGCTACTGTCCTTCCATTGAAGACAAGATTGTCAAATTTCCTGACAAGACCCAGCACCAGTTCTTCCTCGAGCCAGAAGGCCTGAACACCCATGAGGTCTACATCAACGGCATGTCCACTTCGCTGCCCATGGAAGTGCAATTTCAGATTGTGCGTTCCATCCCCGGCCTCGAGCAGGCGGAAATGCTGCGGCCCGGCTACGCCATCGAGTACGACAGCGTGGACGCCACCGAGCTGGATCGCACCCTGCGCGTAAAAAGCATGGAGGGCCTGTATCTGGCCGGTCAGATCAACGGAACAAGCGGATATGAAGAAGCAGCTTGCCAGGGCATCATGGCCGGTATCAACGCCGCACTCTGGCTCAAGGGCCAGCCGCCTTTCACCATGGACCGCAGCGAAGGCTACACCGGCATCCTCATCGACGACCTCATCTCCAAGGGAACCAACGAGCCGTACCGGATGTTCACTTCGCGCGCCGAGTTCCGCTTGCATCTGCGCATCGACAACGCCGACCGCCGCCTCACCCCGCACGGCCGCCGCCTNNAATGCCGGGCAACTCGCCGCCGCCGGATTCGGCGATCTCCCCGCCACCGCCGGCCTTACCTGGGCGCAACTGCTCAAGCGTCCCGAGGTCACCATCGAGCCCGTCCTCGGCGCAATTCGCGAAGCTCTTGCGAACGAACCGTTGCTGTCGGAGTTATCCGCCGTGTTGGCGCAAAATTCGAATCAGGGCCCAGTCGCCGCCACCGCGCTCCCTGCCGTCCTGCGCAATGAAGCGCGCGCCGTCGAAACCGAGTTCAAGTTTGCCGGCTACCTTGATCAGCAGAAGAAATCCATCGAAAAGCTCAAGGCCGCCGAGGCGGTGGTCATTCCGGAGTGGATCGAATACAGCGCCATCAGCGGCCTGTCCCGCGAGATGCGCGAGATTCTGGAGCGGGTGCGCCCCATCACCATCGGCCAGGCCAGTCGCCTGCCCGGCGTCACGCCCGCCGCACTCGGCCTGGTCCATGTCTCCATCCGCTTGCAGGCAGCAAGGCGAACCATTCAGCAGGTCCGTCAGCGAGCCAGCTAGACCATGTCGATGCGGATAGGTGAGACCGCCCTGGGAGTCGATGGCGACGCCGTCGGCGAACTATGCGCGAGGCTTTTCCAAGTTGGGAAGAAGAAAGGTAAGAAGCCCGATGGCCGGCAACCACGCGCATAGGCGATAGACAAACACGATGCTGGTCAGGTCCGCAACGTGCCCCAGCACTGCCGCGCCAATCCCGCCCATGCCAAAGGCCAGGCCGAAGAAGATGCCTGAAACCAGGCCGACGCGCCCCGGCATCAGTTCCTGCGCGTAAACCACGATGGCCGAAAAAGCCGAAGCGATCACGAAACCGATAATGGCCGAAAGAGTTCCGGTCCAGAACAGGTTGGCATAAGGCAAGAGCAGAGTGAACGGCAGGACGCCGAGAATGGAACCCCAGATCACATATCTGGGTCCGATGCGGTCGCCGATGGGTCCGCCCAGAAAGGTTCCAGCCGCGGCTGCGCCCAGGAATACAAACAGATGCAATTGCGAGCTGCGCACAGAAACATGAAAGCGCGTGATCAGATAAAACGTGAAATAGCCCACCATGCTGGCTAGGTAGAAATACTTTGAGAAGATGAGCGCGGTCAGCACGGCCATCGCTCGAAGCACAGTCCTGCGGGGCAGAGCAGGGCCGTGATTCAAATGCAAGTGGCCGGGCGTGGAACGCGCCAGGTGGTGCGAGCGCCACCGGCCCACCTGGAATAGCACAAGAATTCCTGCAACGGCGGCAATCGCGAACCAGGCGACGCCGTGCTGTCCCTGGGGCAAGACAATCAGGGCAGCCAGCAGCGGACCGATCGCGGACCCCGTGTTCCCGCCCACCTGAAAAAACGACTGCGCAAACCCATGCTGGCCGCCCGAGGCAATGCGCGCGATACGGGAAGATTCAGGATGGAAGATTGCCGAGCCAGTGCCCACTACGGCGGCGGCCACCAGCAACTCGCCGTAAGTCGGCGCCAAGGCAATCATCACGATCCCCACCAGGGTGAAACACATCCCCACCGCCAGCGCATAGGGCATGGGCCTGCGGTCTGTGTAGAGTCCGATGAAGGGCTGCAGCAGACTGGCCACCACCTGGTAGACGAGCGAGATCAGGCCGATCTGGCCGAAGTTCAGGTGAAATGAGACCTTAAGGATGGGGTAGATCGACGGCAGCAACGACTGCACCATATCGTTCAAAAGATGGCAAACGCTCACCGCGACCAGAATGTTGAACACCGCTTTGGCGGCAGCGGGAGCGGGTGCAGGCGCCTGCACAGCCGGCGGGATTGAGGAAGTTGCGGTCGATTGAGCCATGATTTTCGGTGTCAACCCATGAACTGGATCGCAGTCGCGGTTGTCTGACGGCTGAGTGATCGCGCCTTCGCCTTTTCCATTTCCCATGGTTCGAGGAGCCGGCTTCTTCGCTCTATTGGCTGTTTTTATCGCTCTTGGTGAAGAGCGGAATGTGGAACGGCAGCTCCGCGTCGGAATGTTTCTTGGACTTGGCATTCGAGTCCTGGCGCAGCACCGTGCGTTGCGAGTTGATGCACAGCCAGCCCCCCCGCGCGCGCTCAAAGACGTGGGTAAACACGCCTTTCTCGTCCACCTCGGCCGTATTCACCCTGTGGTGCAGGGAATAGGTCCCGTTGGCCACCGCGATGTCGCCCAGCATGCGCACTGTGACCACTCGCTGATCCAGGTGGATGGACTTGTCCTCGCCGGTGATCACAAACGCCACCTGCTGGTTGCGGGTCGTGATGTCTCCCGAGGCGGAAACATCCACATATAAAGGAGACAGCACCAGCTC
>PMOF01000329.1 GCA_003162495.1 Acidobacteriaceae bacterium | reverse complement strand
GGTCCAAGTGTATCGCAGATGCGGCTGAACCCATGAGTTCCGTCAACACGCAACGGCTCGGCAGCTCTCTGCGCCCAGACCGCTCCCCACGCATTTCAGCCTCTGGATTGAGCGTCACTCGACAGCGACAGAAACCGGGATAACTGCGCCCCGTCCACCATGTCTACATGCACCACTCCCTGAGCGATTATCCGGGCTAGAATGGTCGAGACGATGGAGTCAACGGAATCATGCCTTTGGTCGGAGAGGGGGAAGTCGCTTATGAAGAACCAGCGCGAACTGATTGTCCTCACACTGGTCAATCTCGGGATTTTGGTTTTCCTTTTGTTGCGTCAGATTGGGCCGGTTGAAGCGAGTAGCCCTGCAACTGTGATTCGAGCCCGCGGCCTCGAAATTGTTGATGTTCAAGGAAAGGTTCGCGCATCAATCCAAATAGTACCGGCAGGCCCGGCACGCCTGGCAGATGGATCCGTTGCGAAGGACGGGAAGATATACCCAGAAACGGTGCTTTTTCGACTGATTCGTCCTGACGGGCGGCCCTCCGTGAAGATTTCGACCTCGGAGCAAGGCTCAGGACTTACTCTCGGCGGAGGGATCGATCCCACCTACATCGTGTTAAGCGCTGACGACGGAGCCCCTTCGTTATCGCTCACCGACAAGGACGGCCGGCAACAGCTCGTCAAGCCATAGGATCAACCGCAATTGAAAGCAGTTGATGTAATCAAGCCGTTTACACTCAGGACCGCTCCCTAAGCGACTAGGCGATCTAGCCCGAGGCGAGAAGCACCTTGCTGCCAGTCCACGGCAGCTATTAACTCCAAGGTAACTGCTGAGTTGGCGACCATCCAGACACAACCCTTGATTTCCATTGGCCCGCGTCGTCATGAGGATTGTGATTATCCTCACGCGGGTCTGGGTGCGTATAGTGCGAGCAGCGGTTCCCCCTGTTGAACAATTGAAACCAGAGGTCATGGCATGGCGAGGCGCACTTTTTTCCTCTTCTCATTGGCAGCGTTGTTTGCGGGCGGCGTTGTCGCGGCGCAGACGGCGAGTGGCGCGGACGGCATAGCGCACGTCACGCTCGGCCAGTCGGCCGTGCCGCTCTACGGGCCGTGGAAGTTTACTGTGGGCGACTCGCCGATTGACCCAAAAACCGACCAGCCGCTGTGGGCCGAGCCGGGGTTTGACGACTCCAAATGGGAAACAGTCGACCTGACGCCAAAGGACGGGGCGGTTGATCCGAACGCTGGCCTCCCAGGCTATGTGCCGGGCTGGACGGCCAAGGGACACCCCGGCTACTGGGGATACGCCTGGTACCGCATCCGGGTGCAGGTGCTAACGCAGCCCGGTCAAGCCCGGCAGGGTGAGGGACTGGTCCTGGCGGGGCCGGCGGACCTGGAAAATGCCTACCAGGTCTTCGACAACGGGGAACTGGCCGGCCACTTCGGCGACTTCACCGGCAGGCAACCCATTATCTACTCCGCGCAGCCCAAAATGTTCCCGTTGCCGAAGCCGGGCAGTCACGACGCCTGGACCAAGCGAGACGGAACTAGTCCAAACGGGACCAGCCCAGTCGAGTCCGCGCGGGTTCTGGCCTTCAGGCTGTGGATGGCGCCTTTCGCGCTGATAAACGAACCCGATGCGGGCGGGATGCACTCGGCGCCGGTGCTGGGCGAGGCCGGCGCGGTGGCCACTGGCTACCAGATGCGCTGGCTGGAACTGATCCGCGCCGCCGCACTTCTTGCTGCCGAAGCTTTGCTGTTTGGTCTGCTGGCCGTGGTCGCCTTCAGCCTCATCCTCTTTGACCGCTCCGACCGGGTCTACCTGTGGATGGGGGCTCTCTTCCTGCTCCTTGCTGCCCTTCCCGCCCTCGTTGTCATCGGTGCCTGGACGGAACTTCAGAGCGTCCCCATCAATATTCTGCTGCAGGACGTTGTCGCCCCGCTGAGCTCCGCCGCGTTTGTCATGGTGTTTTGGGTATGGTTCGGATTGCGGCGCCCGCCGTGGCTGCCCCGGCTCACCGCCGGGCTCGCCCTGCTGTTGACGGCCTCATATATTCTTGGCGACGAGATCTTCTTCGGACTTGTCCCGCATGCGGTTGCCGTCCATTTCGAGACCGGCTCCCTGGTCCTCGGGCTGGTCTTCTTCGCGCTGCTGTTGTGGGTCGTGGTCGAGGGCATTCGTAGGCAGGGAGTGGAGGGTTGGCTGCTTCTGCCTCTCGTCGTGTTGCGCGGGGTCGGTGCCTTCACGCCCCAACTTAACCTTCTCCATATCCAGATGTTTTGGTTCCCATTCGGCGTTACCGTCGGCTTTGGCGCAATCGCGAGCCTGCTGGTGGCGGTGGTGATCGCTCTTCTGCTGCTGCGGCGGCTGTTCAAGTCGGTGAAGCGCCAGCGGCTGATGGCGCTGGATGTGAAGCAGGCGCAGGAGGTGCAGCAGGTGATCCTGCCCGAGGCGCGGCTTGTGCTGCCGGGGTTGACGATTGAGAGCGAGTACCGGCCGGCGCGCGAGGTGGGCGGCGACTTCTTCCAGATCATCCCGCACAAAACCGACGGCAGCCTGCTGATTGTGGCCGGAGACGTGACCGGCAAAGGACTGAAGGCAGGCATGCTGGTGGCGCTGCTGGTGGGGGCCATACGGACTGCGGCGCGGTTCAGCGATGACCCCGTAGTGGTGCTGGGCGAACTCAATCAACGGCTGATGGGCCGCGGCGACGCCCAGGCGACCTGCCTGGCGCTACGCATTGATGCGGACGGTGGCGCGACGCTGGCCAATGCCGGGCACGTTGCTCCGTACCTGAATGGCGAAGAGCTGCCCATGGAAGGCGCGCTGCCGCTGGGCATGTTCGAGGGGGCTGAGTCTTCCGTCATGCATTTCAAGTTGAGGGTCGGAGACCGGCTGGTGCTGATGTCGGACGGGATTGCCGAGGCGATGGATGCGAATGGAAATCTGTTCGGCTTCGAGCGAGTGCATGAGCTGCTGCGCACCGCGACGAGCGCAGCCGGGGTAGCCAGCGCCGCGCAGACCTTCGGCCAGGAAGACGACATCAGCTTGATCTCGGTAACGCGCACTGCGGGGCTGGAGGCTGCAGCCGCGTGAGCCGATCAATTTGGGCGGTCGCTCGTGCGGTTCCCCCTGGAT
>PMOF01000222.1:8123-8995 GCA_003162495.1 Acidobacteriaceae bacterium | reverse complement strand
ATTGTCTATGCGGAGCAAAACAAGATCGATCAGGCGATCGCCGATTACCAGAAAATGATTGATATGGGCGGCGACTCCGCCATCAGCGGCTATGAAGGCCAGGTGGAAACCTACGGCGAAGCAAAAATGTTCGACCGCGCGGTCGATGTCTCCCGCAAAGCGGTTGAAATCGCCGCCAAAGCCGCCGACGCCGGTCCCAAGGACCCGGATCTCAAGGCCAAGGCTCAGGATCTCAAGCTCATGCTCGCCGGAGCTTTGATCGAACAGGGCAAGACCGAAGACGGCTTGACCATGGCCAGGGGACTGCTCGATGACTCCCAAACCGATCGCGTTGTTTGGCTGAAGCTGGGCCAGTTCTATACCCAGTTGCGCCGCTGGAAGGATGCCGACGACGCATACGCCAAGGCCACTCCGCTCACCACCAGGAAAGACGACCGCACCTACCTCCTGTTCCTCAAAGGCGCGCTGGCCGAACGCCAGAAGCATTACGAACCGGCCGAGCAGTTCTTCCGCCAGGCCCTCGAACTGGACCCCGCCAGCGCCATGACCCTCAACTACCTCGGTTACATGCTGGCCGACAAGGGGGTCCGCTTGCCTGAGGCCCTGCAACTGATTCGCAAGGCCGTCGATCTCGAGCCCTTGAACGGCGCCTATCTCGATTCGCTGGGCTGGGTCTATTTCAAGCTCGGCCAGTACGAGCAGGCCGAGGACAATCTTCGCCAGGCCGTCGACCGCGACCAGACCGACCCCACCGTCCACGATCACCTAGGCGATCTCTACGAGAAAACCGGCCGCATCCGCCTGGCCGCGGCGCAGTGGGAGCTTTCGCTCTCGGAGTACTCGAAGTCCGCCGCCGACGATATCGAGCCCGG
>PMOF01000222.1:0-8043 GCA_003162495.1 Acidobacteriaceae bacterium | reverse complement strand
CGTTCGAGCCGTATCCGTCCGAATCCGGAAATCTCCTTACCTCTGGTGGTCCGCCGCCGACGCAATGTACAAATCCACATTGCTGCTGTCCACCAGCGAAGTCCCCGTATCCACAAACGCCGGATAGGGCGCAAAAGCATCCGCGCTGTAGTCCTTGCCCAGTTGCTTGGGCGGCGCGTGGAACACCTCATCCAGTCCCTTCAACCCCAGATAGCCCATCGTGAAGGGCTTCTGCGCGATCGTTGAATCGATGACTCCGGCCTTGATGCCGTCCAGCGTGTCCTGATTCACATCCCAGGCCACCAGTAGCCGGCCTCCGCCGCTCCGTTTGATCGCATCGGCCACCGTCTTGCCCGAGGCGGAATCCAGGCAGATAAAAGCGTCGATCTTCTTCGGGCCGGACAACGGCAAGGATTCCTGTGTCCAATCGAATGCGGTTCGCGCGTCGCCCTTGATATCCACCACGTCCACGATCTTGATCTCCGGCCGGCTCTGAAATACATCCTTGAATCCCTTCAGCCGGTCCTCCAGGTTGGGCTGGCCTGAAAGGGTGAAGAACACCACGTTCCCCTTGCCGCCCAGCTTCTGAATCACCCGGCGTCCGCCCATCTGCCCAGCTTCCAGGTTGTTGGTTCCGATGAAATACAGCCGCCGGCTCCCCGCCGCATCGGAATCCATCGTAATCACCGGAATCCCAGCGCTCACCGCAGCATCGATCTGCGGCTGCAGCACGGAAATATCGGCTACGGAAATCAGGATGCCCGCCGGCTTGGACGCAATCGCTTTCTGCAGCTCGGCTGCCTCGGCCTGCGGATCGTGTCCGTCAGGCCCCACCACCCTGGCCGTCACATGATATTGCGCCGCCGCGGCCTTGAAGCCGGTCGCCGCCGTCTGCCAGTAGGGCAATGCCGAATCTGCTGAAATCAGATAGTAAACTTCTTTGTCCGAGTGCCGCGCTCCGCACCCTGACAGGAACGCAACCCCCAATGTCAGCAACGCCAACGCAGTGGTCTTCTTCGCTTTCATGCTTTCCTCCCGGTCCCAAATTCAGATGTTGCCGGCCCGGATGCCCAGATTCAGCACCGTGCCGGCCCCTCAAAAAATTCCGGCTGGATCGTACTCCCGCCCCATTGCCCTTGTCCAATCGCCGCCCTATGGGAAACGTTATATCACTCCCATCCGCATCCACGGTGATTCCCGACGCCAGGCCCCATCGCGCGTTAGAGCATTTTCAACTCAAGTGTTAACAGAATCCACCGTGCCCCATCCATTGTGCGTCCTTTGCACAATGGGTGGGAGAGCACAGAAGCCGAAGCGGAGAGTAAACAGTTAGAGCGAAAATGCTCTAGCGCCCTGAGTCTGAAATACGCAACACAAAGCTGACTGTCATTCTGAGCGAACGGGGCCCCGAACGTCTTTCAGTTCGGGGGTGGTGAGTCGAAGAATCTGCGGTTGTTCTTCGATGAACTTCAGACTCACTACTCTAGCGCCCCCAACTGCGATATAACCAGACCATAAGTCGAGGATCAATCTGCAACCTGAACCTACCAACCCTTTATCCCCAGGCATAGCCGTTCGCGGAGACGCGGACATCACCCTGACCCGTCGCGCGCACCCCGAGCCCCCTCATCCCTATCGCACGCCCTTCGCCCGCGACGCCGCCCGCATCCTCCACGCGCGCTCCTTCCGCCGCCTGGCCGGCAAGACCCAGGTCTTCGCCCGCCTGCCCGGCGATCCCCCTTCGGACCATTTCCGCAGCCGCCTCACCCACACCCTGGAGGTCACCCAGATCGCCCGCACCCTCGCCGGCGCTCTCGGCCTCAATGCCGAACTCGCTGAAGCCCTGGCCCTGGCCCACGACATAGGCCACCCGCCCTTCGGTCACACCGGCGAAAAAGCCCTGGACCACTGCATTCGCGCCTTCGGCCTCGGCTTCGATCACAACCTGCACGCCCTGCGCATCGTCACCTGGTTTGAGGAGCGCTACGCCGGATTTCGCGGCCTCAACCTGACCCTGGCTGTCAGGGAAGGCATCGTCAAGCACTCCCACGACTACTCCGCCGCCACGCACCCCGAGTTGGCCGAATACTTCCTCGACCAGTTCCCGCCCCTTGAAGCGCAGTTGATCGATCTGGCCGACGAGATCGCCTACCTCACCGCCGATCTCGACGACGGCCTTGAATCCGGCATTCTCACCCTCGAGCAGGTCCGCGCAGGCGTGCCCCTCTTTCGCGATTTCCATGACGCCGTGCTCCGCGAATATCCCGCCGCCGCGCCCAAGCTCGGCGCGAACGAAGCCCTCAAGAGCGTACTGAATTTCCTGGTAACTGATCTGTTGACCGAAGTGCGCACCAGCGCAGCCGGTCTCGGCGCCACTACACTCGCTGGTATCCGCAACGCGCCTCGCCGCCTGGCAGCCCTCAGCCCGCAGGTCGAAGCCGCCCGCGCCGCCGCCAAGGAATTCCTCTACGCGCATCTCTACAACTCCCCCGGCATGGAGGAGACTCGCGCCCACGCCACCCAGGTCGTCGAAGGAATGTTCGCCGCGCTCATCGCCGACCCCACTCAACTGCCTCACGACCACCAGGCGCAAATCCCCGCCCAGGGCCTCGCCCGCACCGTCGCCGACTACATCGCCGGAATGACCGACAGCTACATCGAACAAACCTGGCTCCGCCTCGGGACGCGGTGAAAGATCTCGCAGAAAATGGATAGAACAAACGCCACCGGGAAGAAACGGCGCTTTGAAAGGGCACGGCTTCAGCCGTGCCACAGAAGTATCCAGCAGGGACGCGGCTTCAGCCGCCGAGGGAATACAACCCCGTCTTCGAAACTTCGCTCGCAATTTTGGAAGATTGCGGACAAGTCTCCCCGTTTTTTGCGGCTTGGGTTGGGCCCAGCCGCGGAAGCGATTTAGCGAGGAAGATGCTCCTTCAAGGCCTTGGTTTCAAGTTCCAGAATGATCCTCGCCCCCTCTAGCCGAAACTCGACCCGGGTCCCCTCCACGATTCCCAACGATTCGCGCATCGCGACCGGAATCTCAAACTCGCCGTTCGGACCGACCGTAACAAAGTACTCTTCCATGGCCTGCATTCTGGCACAAGCAACAAGTCTGCAAAGAGCGTCAAAAAAAGAAACCGGCGAAACGAAATGTCATCGTCCCATTGCTTCGATGAATTCCTGATTCGGTACGCCTCTGTCTTACTGTACCGTCCCCTGCGGCCGCAACCGGCGCAAATCCAGCGCGCACTCCACCGCATTCTGCGCATGCAGCCGCAAATTGTCGGCCGCCGCCCAGATCCATAGCCGCGAAATCTTCTCCGTCAAACGCCCCCCCGGCGCCTCCGGCCGCAGCCGCACCAGCACATCGTTTTGCCCGGTAGCCGCCAGGTTGGAGGGCGAATCCGTATCTTCCAGCACCAGGTCCACGTGTTCGCCGCTCAGAGCCTCTTCAAGCGCCGATATATCCACCGCCCGTTCAAGCTCCACCGCAATCGAATACGTTTGTCCATGAAACACCGGCGCGTGAATCACCTGCAGCGCCAGCGCAGGCCAGCGCCCGCCCGCCAGCGCGTCATAGTGCCGTCGAATCCGCGCCTCTGCCGCGCTCAAGCGGATCGTTGCAGTCTCACCCAGGCCGCTCAGCAGGTTATAGGCCACCTGCGCGTCATAGATTAAGCGCGGCATGGCCTGGAAGCTCAGCAGGTTCACCGTCTGCTGGTGCAGCTCATCCATAGCCGCGCGTCCAAACTCGCTTGCCGGTTCGAGCACCGTAGCGGCAGCAAACCGCACCGGCGCGGCCTGCTGCAGCCGCTCCAGAATGAGCGCCAGCGCCAGCGCCGCGGGGTCCGCCGGAACCACCGCCGGGGTAAACAGGTCCGCCGTCACCGCCTCCGAGCCCAGCCAGGGAGCGCGCACCAGCACCCCCGTCTCCTGGTCCAGCGCGCCACTCAGGTCCAGCACCGTCGAGCCGGCCCGCAGCGCATGCCGCCAATGCTTGCGCGTCAGGTCTTCCGGGCCCGCAAAAAACGTGAAGTCCATGCGCTCAAACGCGTCCGCGTCAATGGCCTGGACGATGGTCACCTCGTCCCCCACCTGGTCCAGTTGGCCGTGCACCGGGTCATCGTCCAGCAGCACCAGCGCGGCCGCCGCCAGAGGCGATTCAGACAAGGCTTCTTTCAACTCCCTGCCCAGCAGCGTAGAAGCCCCGGCAATCGCGATCTTGTACACAGGCATCCTTCCGGGGGTTCTGAAAGCTACAAGGTTCTAAAGGTATCGGCTTCAGCAGCGCCTGCTTCGGGAGCAGGAGTGTCGGTCGGCTTTCTGCGCCGCCGCGACCAGGAGTACGCCGCACGCGCCCAGATGCCGGAGAACATGTAAACCAACGCCACCGCAAAAAACACCACATTGGAGTACCGCAGCCCGACATACAGCACAATCGAAATCACAAACAGCAGTTGGAACGGATGGCGGCGGGAAAGATTGATCTCCTTGCCCGACCAGAATCGCCACGTGCTCACCATCAGGAACCCGGCCAATCCCACCAGGCACAACCATGGAATCGCGATCCACCACGCCTGCACCGGAATGCCGTAACACAGATGAATAGTCGCGGCCAGCAGGCCGGCGGCTGCGGGAATCGGCATCCCCACAAAATACTTGCGATCCGGCCGCCCCGGATTGCGCGGCTGCACATCGTGGCTGATATTGAATCGGGCCAGGCGCGAAACTCCGCCCATCAAAAACAGAAAACAGATGAACGCCCCCGCCTGCTGTAGATGGAGGCGCAACTGCGGGTTCACTGAATCGGGCAGAAAATGGAATCCCCAGATCAGCGCCAGTAAACTCGGCGCCACTCCAAAGGTGATGGCGTCGGCCAGCGAATCCAGCTCCTTGCCAAACTCGCTGGTGGTATTCGTCATGCGCGCGATGCGCCCATCCAGCGAGTCAAACGGAATCGCGAACAGGATGGCGATCGCCGCCCAGTCGAGATGGGTTTCCGCGTTGCCGCTGATCGCTTTGAAGGTCTCGGTCATGGAGAAAAAACCGGCGCCGATGTTGCCCGCGGTAAACAGCGACGGCAGCAGGTACATACCGCGGCGCAGGCGGTCCCGCTTCCTGGCCTGAGCCAGAGCAGGATCGCGTTGGCGATCATGCCCGTTCACAGATTCTCCTCATCGGTGCCGCCTGGAATCACGCTGGCTCTCATTGTCTTCTGGACCGCCGGGAGAGCCATCGCCATCTCTCCCTCAGCCATCTCCGCCAGCACGCTCGATCCGCCTTTCACCCGCTGGCCCACCTTCACCCGCAGCTCGGCCTCGGCCGGCAACACCACATCCACCCTGGAACCGAACTTGATAAGGCCCACCCGCTGCCCGCGTTCCACCCTGTCGCCTGGGCGCGGTTGAAAGACAATCCGCCGCGCCAGCAGCCCCGCAATCTGCTTGAACGTGACTTCCATCCCCTCGCCGCGCACCGTCACCGCGTTCTGCTCGTTGCGGTCCGCCGAGGCCGGGTTCATCGCGTTCAAATATTGGCCCTTCTGGTAGCGCACGTCGGTGAGCACGCCGCCGATCGGCGAACGGTTCACGTGCACGTCAAACACGCTCAGAAAAATGCTGATCCGCTGCCTCGGCCCCTGGGGAGTGGAAATCGCAACCGTCTCCGTCACCAGCCCGTCCCCCGGCGAAACAATCAGTCCCGCACCCGCCGGAACTGTCCGCTGCGGGTCGCGAAAGAACCACAGAAAAAACGCCGCCAGCAGTACCGGCGCAATGCCCCATGCCCAGCCGCCCGTGGCCCACACCAGCGCGATCGCCACCGCCAGCAGGCTGAAACCGTAAATGTAACCGTCGCGTACCATAGTCCCAACGATTATACGGTCAATTGCTTCGCTGATTTTGTTTGGCTTCGATGGGTGCGGTTTTCCCGCACACTTCCCGCGTTCAGACCGCTGCGGGCCAGCGCTTCGCTCATAGGCTATAAAATCCCGTTCCCGACCCGCTTTAAGCCACCGCCGCCGTCCGGTGCTGCAGCGCAAAGATCAGGTCTTTGGCGTGCAGCTTCAGCTTCTTCAGGCGCACTTCCTCGAGTTGTTCGTCTTCAGAGAGATAGGGCTTTTGAACCAACTCTTCCAGCCGCTGAGCGTAGCGATGATGTTCGGCATGCAGGCGACCAATTTCTTCGCTCAGCGTGGGATCTTGTACTTCGTCCATCAAGCACCTCCCGTATTAAGGAACAATTACATATACCGCCGCAGCCGCGCAATCGGCAAGATGCAATCCGCGAAAAAATAGAGCAAATCGGCAAAACCCTGTGGATTTCTGGTCCAAAAAGGTACACATCTGCAAGGCCAACCCGGCCGCTCTGTCGCCCCACGCGCCACCACGGCCCGGTCAACCCAGCCCCTTTTTCAGCAAAATCGCATCTTCTTCCGGACCAGCGTAATAACGCGGCCTGCGCCCAGCCTCCATAAACCCTTGAGCGTGGTAAAACCCCAGCGCCGCCTCATTCGACGCCCTGACCTCAAGATGGACCGCCATCACCCCCGCCGCCTTCAGCTCCGCCGCCATCCCGGCAAACAGCCGCCGCGCCACACCCCGCCGCTGCCCCTCCACAACCACCGCAATCGTCTCCAGCTCAGCCTCGGGCGGCACCAAGCTGGCCATCAGGAAACCCAGAATCCCGCTTCCCGGGAACTCCGCCACCAGCGCAATCCTCCGCGGCGCTACCTCCAGATCCAACGCCGCCCGGTAAGCTCCCGCCCCCCACTGCGGCGCGTCTTTCAAACTCGACGCAATTTCCCTCACCCGCTCGAGATCCGCCGCCGTCATCGGCCGGACCCGCGCCTCTTCGAAATCCGCCCTCATGCCCGCTGACGCTCCGGCCCCTGCGCTTCCCCAAAAATCTCCGCGTCCGACCGCCTGAGATAGTGCCCATCCAGCAGCGCCAAATCCACAAACGCCCCCGCCACCAGCCGCGCCTCCCCCATACGCAACGCGTCCGCCGCCATCGGCGCTGCGCTCCTCACCAACTGCACACTCGGCCACGCAGTTCCCAGCAGCCCCGCCGCCCCGTCGTCGCAAACCGCAATCCGCAACGGCGTCGCCTCGATCGCCGCCAGCTCCCGCGCCCCGGCCAGCAACTCTCTCGCCTTCGTGCCCACCGTTTCCAACCGCAAAAACACCTCGCCCCGATGCGCATCCAGAGCCGCCGACGGCACCCCCGCCTTCCGCGACAGAACCTCGAGCCGCGACACCGCCACCACCGGAATCTGCCCGCCCCCACCCCCGGTCTCGGCCAGTCCCTTCACCGCGCTCAGGCCCACGCGCACCCCCGTAAAGCTTCCCGGCCCGTTCACCGCCACCATCCCGCCCACATCCTTCAGCCCCAAGCCCGCGTCCCGCAGCAAATCCCCCACCGACGCCACCAGCGTCGCCGAATAGCTCCGCCCCTCGAGCTCTGTCTGCCCCACAATCTCCAGGTCGCGTCCCGCCAGCCGCCCCAGCGCCACCGACCCCGTCGGCCCGCAGGTGTCGATCGCCAGCACCAGCATCCCAAACTCCACCCTCCCCGCTCCCGGTCGTGTCCCTGTCTCCATAACCCCTCAGCATCGCACACCAGCAACCACCCCGCCAGCCACGCAAATCAAAGCCGGTGGCTCAGTTTGAACGGTACCTGGTCGAAAACCGGGTGCCCCAGGTTCGACGCGTCCTTGTTTCTTGCGCCTAGCCTGAGATAGCGCGACGCTCGACTCCTACCGACAAGATCAACGCAAGGCTCCGAAAACCTGAGGGAAAATCAGGTCCGGAGGGAAACGTGGGTTTCGACTCCCGCAAAACGCCGACATGTTAAACGCGGGCTTTTTCAACCCGGAAACGCCGCCCTTCCGCGCCGAATCCGTCTAAAGACGACGAATTCCGATACCGTTTCAGCCTCTTCGCTTCCTCAAAACCCAGGTCGTCATGCAGCGAAAATCCTGAACGATGGTCGTCTTCAGAGGATCGACAAGCACGGCGTTCATCTCCGTGGTCAAATTCAGCA
>PMOF01000310.1:9629-14090 GCA_003162495.1 Acidobacteriaceae bacterium | reverse complement strand
TATCGCGCCGACTGGGCGACGCTGATGAAGTATCAGCAACCGCAATGGTACAAGGACGCGAAGTTCGGCATCTTCATCCACTGGGGCGTGTACTCGGTGCCGGCGGCGCAGAACGAGTGGTATCCGCGCAATATGTATAGGCCCGGCGAAGGCGCCTACAAAAATTTCCAGGAACACTACGCATCAAAAGACGCGGCAGAAAAAGATGCGAAGGGCTACAAGGATTTGATTCCTCTGTTTCGCGCCGAGCACTTTGATGCCAACGAGTGGGCCAAGGTTTTCAAGGAGTCGGGCGCGCAGTATGTTGTGCCCGTGGCGGAACATCACGATGGTTTTTCAATGTACGACTCGGGCCTTTCGGACTGGACAGTTGTGAAGATGGGGCCCAAGCGCGACACGCTGGGCGAACTGGCGGCGGCGATTCGCGGCCAGGGATTGCATTTCGGGTTGAGCTCGCATCGCGCCGAGCATGACTTTTTTTATGAAGGCGGCCGGGCGATTCGTTCGGATGTGAACGACCCCAAATACGCGTCGCTCTATGGACCGGCGCATCAGTGGTTCGCCGCGGGCGGCGATGCGCACGGGCTTGAGAACGACTGGACCTATGTGAGCGATGCGTGGACGCGCGATTGGCTGGCGCGGGATACCGAGCTGGTGGAGAAATACAAACCGGAGGTGGTTTACTTCGACTGGTGGATTGGCGAGCACGGCTTCCGCAGTTCCGTGGCTCGGTTCGCGGCGTTCTATTACAACTTCGCCGATGCGCACGGCTACACAGGCGTGATCGACTTCAAAGATTACTCGCTGAACTGGAAGGCGGGCGTGCGCGACTTTGAGCGCGGGCAGCAGGACCACATCGTCGCCGATCATTGGCAGACCGACACCTCGATCAGCAACGCGAGTTGGGGCTATATCGAACACGATACGTTCAAGTCTCCGGAGTTTCTGGTTCGGCAACTGGTGGACATCGTGAGTAAAAACGGCAATCTGCTTTTGAATTTTGGACCGCGATCGGACGGGACGATTCCGGATGAAGTAAAGACAACGCTGCTGGCGATGGGCGCATGGCTCAAGGTCAACGGCGAGGCAATCTACGCGACGACGCCATGGAAGACATTTGGAGAAGGGCCGACGCAGGTAATGGCGGGCGCATTTCACGATACCGACACCAAGCCTTATACGGCGCAGGACTTCCGCTTCACGGCCAAGGGCACGACGGTTTACGCAATCGGCATGGCATGCCCGAAGGATGGCAAAGCAACGATTCTTTCGCTGGGCTGGGCACATGAAGGCAGTGAGCTTCCCATTGCAAAGGTGGAGCTGCTCGGCTCCGCCGACAAAGTGAATTGGACGCAGGGTGCGGAGTCGCTCACGGTAACTCTGCCGAGCGGCGCGGCCTGCCAATATGCGTATGCGCTGAAGCTGACGCCCGCGGAGAAATAGGACGTGCCTGCGGGAGTTGGCAGCGCGTTGGCGGATGGGTCACAGTGGAAGACAAGTGAATCGCTCTGCTCGTGAAAGGTCTGCCATGCATTTCGATCGCCGCCGATTTCTTGCCTCTCTCAGTTCCGCTGCCGCGGCCGCATTTCTGTTGAGAGGCGCGCATGGCTTTGCCGGCGCGCCTGCCAGGTTGCCTGACCTGGCCAACGACCCTGCGCGGCCCGAATATCACTTTCTTCCGCAGCACAACTGGATGAACGATCCTAATGGGCCGATCTGGTGGAAGGGAAACTATCACCTCTTCTACCAGTTGAATCCAGGCGCTGCGGTGTGGGGCGACATGCACTGGGGCCATGCGGTGAGCACGGACATGGTGCACTGGAAACACGAGCCGATTGCATTGGCGCCTACGCCAGGCGGCCCGGACAGCGAAGGCTGCTTCAGCGGTTCGGCGGTGGTGCGGGATGGCGTGCCGACCATTATTTACACCGGTGTGCAAAATGCACCGCCTGATCAAGTGACGCTGCACGATGGCAGCGACAAGCTGCGCGAAACGCAACTGCTGGCCACGGCCGAAGAGGACGGACTGCTCAGTTGGAAGAAGCTTGCAACGCCGGTGATCGCTGCGCCGCCGCAGGGCATGACCGTCACCGGCTTTCGCGATCCGTGCCCTTGGCGCGAGGCGGATGGATGGTATATGGCGGTGGGATCGGGCGAGCGAGGCAAAGGCGGGTGCGCGCTGCTCTATCGATCGCAGGATTTGCGGCAGTGGGAGTATTTGCATCCGCTGGCCTCGGGCAAGCCAAATGGGCTGAAGGCAGTGAATCCATGCGACAGCGGCGAGATGTGGGAGTGCCCGGATTTTTTCGAGGTCAACGGGCAGCATTGCCTGTTGTATTCAACCGAGGGAAAAGTAATTTGGACTACCGGGGACTATGACCGTCGCGCGCATCTCTACATTGCAAACAATCAGGGCGTGCTGGACCACGGTGCGTTCTATGCGCCGAAGAGTTTTGTCGCGCCCGATGGGCGGCGCATTCTGTGGGGATGGATTCAGGAGACGCGGCCGGTGGCTGAATACGCGGCTGCCGGATGGGCAGGAATGATGTCGCTGCCGCGCGTGCTGACCATCGACAAGGACGGGCAGCTCAATATGAGCGTGGCTAGCGAAGTGAGCGCGCTGCGCGGCACTGAGGAGCGCGCAACAGTGAAACAGGATTCGCCCTTTCGGCGCAGCCTGCCCACGCTGCGCCGCGAACTGGCGTTGCGCGTCACGGGCGAAGTGGGAGGCGCGCGCGTGCGCCTGCTGGCAGGCGGCAAGACGGCGTGGGAATATCAAATCGATGCCAATCGCGCAATGATTCGCAAAGGCGCCGGCGTTCCCCTCCCGCAATCGAAGGGCGCTCAGCCATTGTTCCGCATGTTCCTTGATGGATCGGTCATTGAAACCATCACCGGCGGACAGGAAGCGATTACCAGCCGCGTGTACACGCTCAAACCCGGCGAGACAGAGCTTGAGGTTTCGGTCGTTAGGCGTGGCGCGATCGAACTGTCACAGTGGCCGCTCTCGACAATCTCTCCGGATCGCCTGACGAGTTAGACAGCACTCAGCCGTCCACATTTGGCGTGAAGTAGCCCGCCAGAGTCCGATATAGTGAGCGAAAGAACTTACTCTCTCCAAGGACTCCGCATGACTCCCGCATCGCACCCCCCCGAATCGCGCCATTCAGAATCTTTGACTTTTAATCGTCGCGCTTTCTTGAACGCCTGCACGCGCCTGAGCGTTGCCTCTCCTCTCTTGCCCGGCATCTTGTATACGCTGGCTGCGCAGGCGCAGGAAGCCAGCCCGGACGCGAAGGCGGGCGCAGCCAAGCCGCCCGAGCTCGCGAAGATTACGCCGGAGATGCTGGACCAGGCCGCTGCGCTGGCCGGCGTGGGGCCGTTTACCGCGGAACAAAAGAAGATGTTGCTGGAAGGGGTGACCGAACAGCGAGAATCGTATGAGGCGATTCGTGCGCTGAAGCTGCCGAACTCCGTGGCGCCGGCGTTTGTATTTCATCCGCTGCCGGCGGCGAAGGCTTCCACAGGCGGAGACCGCGAGGTGCCCGCGCATCATGTCGGAGGGGAGGCTGTAGGAACCAGTTCTGCGCCAGCGCGCCTCGAGGACGTGGCCTTTGCCACCATTGCTGAACTTGGCGCGCTGCTGCGAGCACGGAAGATCACTTCACTCGCGCTTACTCAGATGTATCTTGAACGGCTGAAACGCTACGACTCAAAGCTGCATTTTGTCATCAATCTCACTGAGGACCGGGCGCTGGCACAGGCTCGCGCGGCCGATGCCGAGATTGCCGCCGGTAAATATCGTGGGCCACTGCACGGGATTCCGTGGGGCGCGAAAGATCTGCTGGCGGTGAAGGGCTATCCGACCACGTGGGGCGCAGGCGGATTTGAGCATCAGTCGTTCGATGAAGATGCGACGGTGGTGCAGCGGCTGGATGCGGCGGGCGCGGTGCTGGTGGCGAAATTTACGCTGGGCGCGCTGGCCATGGGCGACAAGTGGTTTGGCGGGCAGACGCGCAACCCGTGGAATCCAGAGCAAGGTTCGAGCGGATCGTCCGCGGGTCCGGCCAGCGCGGTGGCGGCGGGCTGCGTGGGCTTCGCCATCGGCTCGGAGACGTTGGGGTCGATCTCTTCGCCCTCCACGCGGTGCGGCGCCACCGGGCTGCGGCCCACGTTTGGTTTTGTGCCGCGCACCGGCGCGATGGCGCTGAGCTGGACCATGGACAAGCTGGGCCCGATTACGCGTTCGGTGGAGGATTGCGCGTTGGTGCTGGCGGCGATTTGCGGGCCGGACGGCAAGGATGCGTCGGTCGCGCACGCATCCTTCAATTGGAATGCAGGCGACGACTGGCGCGCACTGCGCGTCGGCTACCTGAAGAGCGAGTTTGACGCGGCACCGCCATTCAAGCCGCATGAGGCGCAGTCCAACGAGACTGCGGAAGAGAAGCAGGAACGCGAGAA
>PMOF01000310.1:2975-9592 GCA_003162495.1 Acidobacteriaceae bacterium | reverse complement strand
GAGGCGGCGGCGGCATTCGACGACCTGACGATGAGCGGCCGCGACCGGCTGCTGACCGAGCAAGGCATTGAGGACTGGCCCAACAATTTCCGCATCGCGCGCTTCTATCCGGCGGTCGAATATATCCAGGCCAATCGCGCGCGCACGCTGGCCGTGCAGCAGATTTCGGCGCTGTTTGAGCAGGTGGACATCATTGTGACGCCGACCACGGGAATGCAGTTGGTTGCGACCAACCTTAGTGGACATCCGGCGCTGATTTTGCCCAACGGGCTGCGCGGCGCAGATGCGCCCAAGCCGCCCGCGATGGACGATGACGACAGCGACAACATCGGCGGCCCGGGGACGCCGGTTTCGCTGACATTTTTAGCGGGACACTATCAGGACGCGCGGTTGGCCACTTTTGCGCGGGCGTATCAGGAAGCGACGGGCTTCAACAAGCTGCATCCCAAAATGGACTGATCAACAGGTTGGGACAGCGGCACATGTACCATTTGGGCATGGCGCTGGTTGAGGTGAACGCGATTTCAAAGAGCTATCCGCGGCGAGCGGGGCTGCGGACGGAATTCAAAACCGTGGTCGAGGATGTTTCGCTCACCGTCGAGAGCGGAGAAACACTGGGACTGGTGGGCGAATCGGGCTCGGGCAAAACGACGCTGGCGCGGATCATTCTGGGCCTCGTCACTCCGAGCCGCGGCAGCGTGCGCGTGGACGGTATCGACGTGGCGCGTGCGTCGGGCGCGGAGTTGCATCGCCTGCGGCGTCAGATGCAGCCGGTGTTTCAGGATCCTTACGCGGCGCTCAATCCGCGCATGCGCGTGCTCGAGATTGTGACCGAGCCGCTGCTGATTCACCGCCATGAAGCGGGAATTAAGACGGACCGCGCCAGTCTGCGCGCCAAGGCCATTGAGCTGCTCCGCGAAGTGGGCCTCGATGAGTCCGCGCTGCCGCGCCATCCGCATGAATTCAGCGGCGGGCAGCGGCAGCGCATCAACATTGCCCGCGCGCTCGCGCTCCGTCCCAGGCTGCTGATTCTCGATGAGCCGGTCTCCGCGCTCGACGTGAGCGTGGGCGCGCAGATTGTGAATCTGCTGCGGCGTTTGCAGCGCGAACACGGCCTGACTTATCTCTTCATCTCCCATTCCATGCCGCTGGTGCGCTATCTCAGTACTCGTATCGCGGTCATGGAACGGGGGCGTCTGGTGGAGACAGGCGAGGCCTTGGAGTTATGCGCCCATCCCAAAGAGGCCTACACCCGCCAACTGATCGCGGCCACGCCGGAACTGCCTGTGGGCGCGTGAATCATTGTGATGCCGCGAAGGAAGGTTGAGGGCTGAGGTTGCCCAGATCTCAGAACCGAGACCTGGGGCGCTTGGCCTACATTGGCCCTCTCGCGACCCTCGTGAACGTCAATTTGCCGGAGTCGAACCCGGATACCTCATACTTCCACGCCTTGTCGAGCGGGTTTGTCAGGTAGACCGTCCCCTTTTCCCGGTCCAATTCCACAGAGGAATACACAGTTCCATCGGGGGCGGTAAACTTCACATCACCGGATAAGGGGGAAATGCCCTGCTTTATTAGTTCGCTTGCTTTAAATGAGGGCGTGCGATCCCCCTCCGACTTAGGTGTCGCATGCAGAGCGTCACCGCTGAACTTTCCGGCCATCGGCGGATGGCTGGGGGGCGCGGGAAGGTCGGCTACATCCACCAACTCAATATCGAAGATGAGATCGGCCTTGGGAGGAATCCCCGGATGGGCGGCATCGGGGCCGGGATGCCCCTTGGCGCCGTAGGCCAGTTGCCAGGGAATAAACAGGCGGCGCTTGCCGCCGATCTTCATGCCGTAAAGGCCCTGGTCGAAGCCGGGAATCAGGCGGCCAAAACCCTGCGGAAAGGCGATCGGCTGCGGATCGCCCTGCTTGGGCTTGCCGTCTGCGTCGAGCACCGGCTTGCCGTCCTTGTCGAGTACCGGAGGCCGGGGATGGTCATAGGAGGAATCGAATTTGTAGCCATCGGCGGCCAGCCAGCCGGTGTACTGGACCTTATAGAGTTTGTTGGGCTCGGCGTCAGCGCCAGTGCCGATCTTGATGTCCTGGTATTGCAAGGTGAAGGCGGACTTGCGAACGCCCCGCACTAGGGGCAATCCGGGTGGCAGCCTGACGCCGGGTGCCGCGGAGTGGACAGCCGTCGTCGTGGCCGGTTTGGCCGGGGCTTGGGCGGATGCGGCCATCGCGCTGGCCATCAAACACAAAGTCAGAATCGAGTGTTTCATCAGGTATGAAAGCTCCAAATGGGTCTTTGCGGAGTTTATCAGCCGGCCCCCATGGAGCGCGCCTGGCAGCACAGGCAGTTCGCGGGCAGCCTTGCACCCTGAACTGACGGCAATCAAAACAAACCTTATGCGCCTTTATGCGTCGCGCTTTAGAGTGAACCCATGGCTCCGGCTCCCGCCCTGTCTCATTTCCTGCACATACTCTGGCTCCCTGTGGCGTCGTTTTTTGCCGGCGTTCTCAATACCATTGCGGGCGGGGGTTCGTTTCTGTCGCTGCCCGCGCTGCTGGCCAGCACGGCTGCGGCCGGGGTGGGCGCTGTCTCCGCGCAGGCCACCAATACGGTGGCTCTCTGGCCGGGACAGTTGACTTCGCTGGTGGCCTTTCGCCAGCAACTGCGCGCCTACGGATGGAAGCTGTTGCCGCTGGGCCTATCTTCCGGCCTGGGCGGATGGATAGGTGGCTGGCTGCTGCTGCACACCGGGAACAAACGCTTCCGCGAACTGCTGCCCTGGCTGCTGCTCTTTGCGGCGGTGATGTTTGTGCTCAGCTTCCCACTGGGCAAGTGGCTGGCCAGCTTGTCAGGCGGCCGCCGCTACAACACGTGGCTGATCATCGGCATGGTGGTGGTGAGCGTGTACGTCGGCTATTTCGGCGCGGGCGGCGGCTTCCTGGCCATGGCGCTGTTCGGCATTTGCGGCGTCCACGACATTCACGAGATGAACGCGCTGAAGGTGCTCACGGCGGCCGTGTCCATTGGAATTCCAGCCATCAACTTCATGCTGGCCGGACGCGTGGCCTGGCATTTCTGCCTGATCATGGCGATTCTGGCGGGGCTGGGCGGCTACCTGGGCGCGCACTACAGCCGCAAAGTCAACCAGCGCGCCATGCGCTGGACGGTTGCGATGATCGGCTTTGTGACAGCGGGGTATTTCTTCTTTGCTAATTATTGGCAGCATCCGTAGCCAGCACGCCGGGTGCCCCATCCTTTCCGCTTTTTTCTACGGAAAGGGTGGGAAACCATGAGTGTTTCAACCCGCCAGCATTCCCGCCAGCAGGGCGGTTCTGGGAGCCAGATGCTCGATCACAATCGATTCGTGGCGGGCGTGTGCGCCGTCGCCGACCGCGCCCATTCCGTCCAATGTGGGAATGCCCAGCGCCGAGGTGAAGTTACCGTCGGAGGCGCCGCCGGTCGATGCTTCGCCGAGCGCGAAACCAAGTTCAGCGGCAAGGTCGCGGGCCTGGCGGTAGAGGCCCACGGTTCCGCGGGTGCGCTCCATTGGCGGACGGTTGATGCCCCCAGTCACGGCCAAAGTGCAGCGCTTGTCCATGGCATTGAGCGCGACAAACTTTCGCTCAATTCGCGCGCCATCGGATTTGCGCGCGATGCGAACATCCACCTCAGCCCAGGCCTCGGCGGGAATCACGTTGGTCTTGGTCCCGCCCCCTGCGAGGCCGACGCTCACCGTGAGGCCGCGCTTTAGATCGGTCCAGCCGCTCACCGTCTCAACCACGTGGGCCAGCTCGCGGAGAGCGCTCGCTCCCTTCTCAAAGTCCACGCCGGCGTGTGCGGCTGTGCCCTGGATGTCGATGCGCCAGTTGCCAGTGCCCTTGCGGGCGGTCTTGTAGGCCAGCCCCTGCGCCGGCTCCAGCACAAACACGGCTGCGCACTCCGCTGCGAGGCGCTCGGTAATGGGGCGGGAAACGGGACTGCCCACCTCCTCGTCGCTATTGAGCAGCAGGATGATCTCCCGGTTGATGGCGCCGGACTCGGTGAGCATCTCGATGGCGGTGAAGGCCATGGCCACGCCTGCCTTCATGTCCAAGGTGCCCGGGCCCCAGAGGCGGCCATCGGCGATGCGACAGGGCATCGTTTTGAGGGTGCCGAGCGGCCAGACGGTGTCCAGATGGCCGAGCAGCAGGGCTGGCTTTGCAGAGCCGGCTTTGTTTTTGGAGCCGAAGCGCGCTTCAAGCAATTCGCCAAACCCGCGCTGGCGGTGCAACTTCACGCGGCCTCCCAGGGCTTTGGCGTGGGCGGCGGCCAGGGCTACGCAGGCATCGACGGCGGATTTGTCGT
This sequence comes from Acidobacteriaceae bacterium, assembly GCA_003162495.1. Taxonomy (GTDB): domain Bacteria; phylum Acidobacteriota; class Terriglobia; order Terriglobales; family Acidobacteriaceae; genus Telmatobacter. The sequence goes on along the minus strand of PMOF01000310.1, from coordinate 5,249 downwards.
CAGAAGGGGACTCCACGTGCACCAGTTGCTGGATGAGGTTGACCAGAGCAGGCTGCTTGCGGCGGGCTCCGGCCAGCAGAGCGCGCATGGGAAGGCCGGAATCGGTGGGGACGGGCACGGGCGGACCTCTCAGGCGACGATTCGAGCAGAATCGGGTGAATCCAGCAGCAATACGTCAGACGCTTTGATTCTACGACAGTTATGATGCGCTCGGGGACCCGATTCTTGCTTTCTGAGGTGGCCTGGGAAGCGCATGGTGTGGCTAAAATGCCACAGTACCGGGCAGCCAGGTTTCGTCTAACCTAACGGCTGCACCCGGTTTTACAGATGGCTTTACTCCGTTGGAGAGCGATGATTGGCTAGTCCCGCCCATTTGGAACAGACGATTGCGGCGCCTATCGAGCTTGAAGGGATCGGGCTCCATTCCGGCGCCCCGGTTAAGATGCGCCTGCTGCCCGCTCCGGCCGGCTCGGGCATCGTCTTCCGCCGCACCGACCTGGACAACTTTGAGATTCCCGCCGGTGGCCGCAATGTGGCCAAGGTCAGCTATGCCACCAGCCTCATGCGCCAGGGCGTGCTGATTTCCACCACCGAACATTTGCTCTCCGCCCTGATCGGGATGGGCGTGGACAATGTGATCGCCGAGCTGGACAACCTTGAGCTGCCCATCCTGGACGGCAGCGCCCTGCCTTACGTGCAGGCTTTTATGAATGCGGGCATCCGTACCCAGCGCCGCCGCCGCGAGACCATCCGCGTGCTGCGGCCGGTGGAGGTACGCGAGGGCGAGAAGTTTATCGGCGTCTACCCCGGCTCCGGCTACAAGATCGAATACACCATCGACTTTCCCGCACCGATCGGACAGCAGAAAACCTGTATTGACCTGGCGGCCGAGACCTACGGCGCGCTGATTGCGCCTGCACGCACCTTTGGCTACAAAGCTGACGAGAAAAAGCTGCGCGACATGGGGCTGATCCGCGGCGCAAGCGAGGAGAACGCGATTGTGCTCGGACCCAAGGGGCCGCAAAATGGCCCACTGCGCTTTGCGGACGAGTATGTGCGCCACAAGGTACTGGACCTGATTGGCGACCTGGCGTTGGCCGGGCGGCGTATTGAGGGCCACGTGGTGGCTGAGCGCGCCGGACACGCCATGCATACCGCGCTGGTTTCGCGGCTGCTGAAAGATCGCTCGGCGTGGGAGCTGGCGCATGTGCCGGTGGAGACGGCGGAAGATATTGCGCCGGCTCCGCTGTCGGGCAATTCTCTTTCCAGCGCCGCCATGGTGGGCGCCTGACGGCGTAGTTTCTTCGCGGAGCGCAATTCCTAAGTAAACAAAATGCACATCGGCGCGGCGGCTGCCACGCTCTCGCCCTGCTCGGCCAGCGCGCCGGTCACGGGGTTGCGGGCAAAGACGCTGATGTTGTTTGAATCCTGATTGGCTACCAGCATCCAGCGCTCCGTGGGGTCGAGAACGAAGTTGCGCGGAATTTTTCCGCCGCAGTTGGAGCGGCCGATAGGAGTCAGGTTCCCGGAAGTCAAGTTGGCGCGGAAGCTATAGAGAAAATCCTTGTCGCGATTGGCGAAGTAAACAAATTTTCCGTCCTTCGTAATCACGGTGTCGCATGCGCGACTGAGGCCGTGAAAGCCCACAGGCAGCAATTCGATGCGGTTGACAAGCGTCAGGCTGCCATCGCTCTTGTGCCAGGCCAGCACGTCGACTGTTGAGTCCAGCTCATTGACGCAGTAAGCTGTGTGGCCGTTGGGATGGAAATGCAGCGTGCGGCAGCCTGCGCCGGGACGTGCGTGATAAGTGCCGGCGGGCGTGAGCATGGCTGTAGCGGCGTTGAGGTTGTAGATATGAATGCAATCGCCGCCCAGGTCGTTGATATAGGCGAAGTGATTATCAGGCGAGAACGAGGCAAAGTGCGCGTGAGCGCTCTCTTGGCGATCGGCGTCGGGACCGTGAACGGTGTAGTGCTCAGTCCAGACAAGTGGGCTGAGCTTGCCGTCGGTCACAAGGAAGCTGGCTGCAGACCCGCCGCCGTAGTCTGCGGCCAGCAGCACGTGGCCGGTGTGATCGAGAGCCACGTGGCAAGTGCCCTTGCTCGCCGAGTTCTGGGCCGAAAGCGGATGCAGTTCGCCGTTCTGCACTCCAAAGCTGGCCACCGCGCCGGTCGGCTTGCCGTTGAAGGAATCCACCTCCGAGGCTGCGTAAAGAAAGTCACGGCCCGGCGAAAAGGTGATCCAATCTACGTTGGCTTGTTTGGCAGCCACGCC
>PMOF01000310.1:0-2955 GCA_003162495.1 Acidobacteriaceae bacterium | reverse complement strand
AAACTGGGCGAGGCGGCGGCGGCAACTGTGACGGCGGACGCGGTTTTCAGGAATCTGCGGCGAGAAAGGTTAGCCATGACAGAAGCGATTGTCGCCGATGAGGCGGCGAGTGCGCCAGCCGCTGCAGCCTTAGCCTACAAATCTCCCGCCGGCGTTCGTTCATCTTCCCAACTTGAAAATCACATTCACCGTAGTCTCGACCTCGACAGGCTGACCATCAAGTTCGTACGGCTGATAGCGCCAGGTCTTCACCGCGTCCAGCGCGGCCTGTTGCAGCATCGGCGGACCGCTGACCACGCGCAGGTTCTCGATGGTTCCCGCTTTGGAAATGGTGGCTGTCAGCATCACCGTGCCTTCGGTATGCGTGGCGATTGCGATCGATGAATAGCGCGGAGTCGGCTTGTACAGCAGCAGCCCTTCTACAACAGAACCCGAAACGCGCAGCGGATGGCTCGGCGCCACGTGCACGACGGGGATCGCCTTCTCTCCCTGAAAAATCTTGTCTGCGCCATCGGCAACACCTGAACCCAATTCCGGGCCTTGGATGTCTCCGCCTGGCACGGATTCGTCCCGGTTGGCGCTGGCGGTGAAGCTCGAAATCTTTGGCGGCGCAAAGATCGGGCTGACATCGAGCTCATTAGCGCCGCGCGCCGGATGCGCTGGCGGTTGGCGCAGCGGTTGCTGCGGGGTTGGCGGCGCCGGCGCATCCATCAAGAAGGGGAAAGCCTGGCGCGACAGGGCTTGAGGGTAGATGAGCGGAATCAGGATCAACGCAAGCAGGATGGATCCGTTTAAGAGGAAAGCTGCAATCATCCAACGGCGGCTGCTGGTGCGGATTTTGCCGGCGGATTCAAATACGGAGTCTTCAAACACGGCTGCCTCCCTGAAGTTCAAGAATCAACGGCCCCGGAAGGGAGTCAGCAGAGCATCGCGCGAGCACACGGGGACGAGCCGTCCCCAGCCTTGAACTAAGGCGGGGAGCGGAGTGCCGGTACTCCGTTTATCCCAATCGGAACCGCTGTGCTTGTGTAGACACCGGATTGAAACGAACTGTTCCCGAGGTCGAGCAAAGTGTGTCTTCGTTGAGGTACACTCCAGAGGATTCACAACGGCATACGTTGGAGTTGCTATGAAATTGTTTCACTTGTTGTTTCTTGCAGTCGTCGCAATCGCAAATTCAAGTGCTCAGGCCCAGGATGCAAGTCCCAATCCCGCGCCCGCCCCTAACCCGGAACCCAATCCGGCCGCAACGCTCCAGTACATCCATGCAGCGTGGGATACGCTCACCCGGTCGATGACCGAATGCCATTCGCTGGTGGATACCAAGATCTCCGCTACGCCGTTGCTGTATATGCCGGCGGACACTCCCGTGCCCAGGGAAGTTACCGCGCTGGAAGAGAAATGCCACGTAAAAGTGGTTGCGCTGCCGCGGCGCATTGAGAAGCTAGGAGATGTGATGCCCGCGGAGTTGCCGGCCTCTGGGCTGCTCTATTTGCCCCACCCATACGTGGTCCCCGGCGGACGCTTCAATGAAATGTATGGGTGGGACAGTTACTTCATTGTGTTAGGACTCGAAGCCGATCATCGCGAAGCTTTGGCCAAGGACATGGTGGATAACTTCCTGTTTGAGATCGAACACTATGGCGCCGTTCTCAATGCCAACCGCACTTACTATCTGACCCGCTCGCAACCGCCGTTTCTGACATCAATGATTCGTGCGGTCTATGAGAACCCAGCTAGTTTCCCCGCCACTCCGGCCGGGCGAGCCGAGGCGCGGAGCTGGCTTGATCGCGCCTATACGCTGGCGGAGAAGGATTACTCGACCTGGACGCGGCCCGAACACAAGGCCGGCTCAACCGGGCTCGCGCGTTTCTTCGATTATGGAATCGGTCCGGTGCCTGAGATGGCCGATGACAGCACCTATTACCCCGACGTGATTCGCTGGCTGGTGGCGCATCCGGGGAAGGGCGGCGACGGGTTTCTGGTGAAAGGTTCCGAGCATCCAGAAGCCGCGGAGGCAGCGCGGCTCAAGCAGACCAGTTGCGATGTGCAGGCAAGCAAGGTGTGTGCGCGCGCGTGGGCGGCTGGCTACCGGCTCAGCCGTGATTTCTATGTAGGCGACCGGGCCATGCGCGAGTCCGGCTTCGATCCCAGCTTTCGCTTTGGCTCGTTTGACGGGGCAACGGAACACTACGCCCCGGTATGCCTGAACAGCTTGCTTTATCGCTATGAGCGGGACCTTTCGCACCTGGCTCATCTGGTGGGGAACCCTGCAGATGCAATCCGCTGGGATCGCCGCGCCAAGGCGCGCGATGCCGCCATGCAGCGCTATCTTTGGCGACCCGGTGAAGGCGTCTTTGCGGACTACGACTTTGTCCATGCCAAGCCGTCGAGTTATGCCTATATCACTTCTCTTTATCCATTGTGGGCCGGGGTAGCAACACGAGAAGAAGCGAAGCAAATGGTGGACAAACTCAGTCTCTTCGAACGACCTGGCGGGTTATCCATGAGTAACTACAACTCCGGAATGCAGTGGGATGAACCATTCGGATGGGCGCCGACTAACTGGATAGCCGTGGATGGCCTGGAAGCGATGGGCTTTCACGCCGACGCCGCCCGCAACGCCCGCAACTTCGACGCCACTATCGACGAGGGCTTCGCACGAGATGAGACAATCGTGGAGAAGTACAACGTAGTCGCCGGCAACGCCAATGTGGAAGTGCGCACCGGCTACAAAGTGAACCAGGTCGGCTTCGGCTGGAGCAATTCCGTGTACCTCAAGATGAAGGAAATCCAGCAGAAGACGGAGAATGCGCCCGCCAATTAGCGGTCTGCGGAGTGCGGGGCCGGTTTGAGATTCCAATCAATGAAATGGGGCTCTCCCGCGTGGGAGACCCCATTTTTATGTCCTCGCCTTGTTATTCCGGCAACGTTAAATTGCCCTTCACGTTGAAG
>PMOF01000059.1 GCA_003162495.1 Acidobacteriaceae bacterium | reverse complement strand
GGCGTGAATGCTGGTCTGCTCCAGCCGGCCATGCATCTCAGAGAAAAATCTTTGCCCGTCCCACAGGTTCCATCCGCGGTCCTGGGTCCCAATCAGCAGCGCCCCGCGCTGCAGCGGCAACAGCGCCGTCACCACGTTGCTCGAGAGCCCGTTCACCGTCGTGTAGTTGGTGATCGCGCCGCCATGCAGCCGCGACAGTCCAGCCAGCGTAGCCACCCACAGGTCTCCGTTGGAATCGCGAGCCATCGCGCCCACCAGGTCGCTGCCGAGGCCACCGGCCTGCGTATAGGTCTCCATCTTCGCGCCGGGAAACCCGGCGTCCGGTCCGCTGTTTCGACCTTGGTTCGGGCTTGTCCAGTGCATAAGGCCGCGCCGGGTTCCGATCCAAAGCGACCCATCCGCATCCACCAGCAACGATCGGATGAAGTCGTCCGGCAATCCGTCGGCGGAAGTAAACGCATCCACCGCGCTGCCGCGAATTCGATTCAGCCCATCCGGCGTGCCAACCCAAAGATCGCCATTTGGTGCAGCGGCCAGAGACAGAATCATGTCGCTCAACAGCCCGTCACGCACCGAGAGTGTGCTCACTGTGTCGGCCAAGCCTGCACTCCGACGCACGGCATTCAGGCCGCTCCCGCTGGTCCCGACCCACAGCTTGCCAGCCGCGCCCTCCACCACGGTGGTGGTAGCGTCGGAACTCAGCCCCTCACGTGCCCCGATGGTACGGAAGCGTTGATCGCGCAGAATGTGCAGCCCGCCCGTCTCCGTCCCCACCCATAGATCGCCTTCGCTGTCCTCCATCAGCGTCAGCACACTCGCCGTGGCCAGCGGATCGGTTACTTGCAACATTTGCACTTTGCCGGCAACCACCCGCGCCAATCCACCATTGGTGCCGATCCACAAACTCCCTTCGCGGCCCGCCAGCAACGCCTGAATGCGGCTGCCCGGAATCTCGCGCCCGGCGCTCAGCCGTTGCACTACGCTGTTTCCGCGCTCCACCACCAACATGCTCTTGCTGGCCATCGCCAACTCCCCATCCGGCAATGTTTGTACCAGCTCGACCCCGTCCCTGAGCAACAGCGCCTGCAACGCAAGCTGCGTCCAGCGCCCTCCCTGGTAAAGAGCCGCCCCTTGTGTGGTAGCCAGCCACAGTCCGCCCTGTCCATCTGAAGTGGCGGCGGCGATCGCGCCGGCAGGGAGCCCATCCCCCGCCCCCACCGCAACAAACCGATCCCCGTTTAGCCGCGACAATCCGCTGTCGGTCCACACCCAAAGAACGCCGTCCGCTGTCTCCACCAGAGCGCGAACTCCATTCCCCGCCAGTCCCTCTCGCGCGCCAAACGCCGTTACAGCCCCGTCTTTCCAGCGCGCCAGTCCTTCGCTGGTCCCCACCCACAGCGATCCGTCCCGCGTCGCCAGCAGGCAGCGCACATCGTTCCCCGGCAGCCCCGGCGTCGAATTGCGGTCGAACACCTGAAACCCGTTCCCATCGAACCGCACCAGTCCAACCTCGGTCCCCAGCCACACAAATCCATCCCGCGTCTGCGCCAGTGCTTGCACCGTATTCTGCGGCAACCCATTCTCCATCCCCCACGCCTGCCGCCCATAGTTCGCCAGCGCCGTCGAGGGCTCCAGGGCCGCGCTCGACAGCACGCACCCCAGCAGCATCGCCCCAACACATGCGAAGTTCAGGCTTTTTTGAACGTGAAAGATCTCGGTTTTGAAAGGGCGCAGCTTCAACCCCGCCGCGATGCAGGAAAGCAGGACTCCGGGCTTCAGCCCCCGAGGGAACGCCTTTTCGATCGAATTGGCATATCGTTGGGCCACGGAAGCAGCGCACCGGGGTCCCAGGCGGTCGCTCTTCGCAGCTGGGGTGGAATCAGACTACCGCATCAAGCCCGACGGGGGTCCGCCTCTCCACCCAACGATGGACTCCATCCTCACTCCAATGGGCCAAGACACGCCGCGCTGCCCTCGATACTCTGAGCATGTCTCTTGAATTTATATTTTCTCTTGTGACTTTCGGGTGGCTCGCCGTTCTCGCATGGCAGCCGCCCNNGCCCGATTCTTCACATACGTCACCGTCCACAGCTTCCCATCCTGGTCATAGGTCACACTGCGGTTGCCCACATCTTTCCCGTCCGCGTGCAACTTGTTCCCCAGCGCCATCTGCGTTTCCAACTCGCTCATCCCCGGCTTCACCTGGTGCGCATCAATGGTGGCCCACACATCCGCGGGCCAATGCGCGTAGATCGTGTGCGGATCGTCGTAAAAGAAAAGCATGTCTGTGTAATAGGACTCGAGCCGGCTATCCATGGTCCCCACCGCTGTGGCATACAACTCCGCGCTCCCCGGCAGCGCAAACACCGCAAACGCCTGCTGAGTGCCGTGCTCAATACCGTCATCCAAATTCCTCGGAACGGTGGCCTTGACAATCTTTTTCACGTCCATCCGCTGCGCCGCGGGAATCAACCCCACCGGCTTGGCAAACGCCACATGGCCGTCCGCATAAGGAAAGTAAGGCATCGTGTATCCGTCTCTCATCCAGACAGTTGTTCTTTCGAGCCGCTCTAAATCCGCATAATGCGCCGGCGAAAAAGCACGTATCACGGCCAGGTCGTCTTTGCTCAGCGTGTCGCCAGCATCCTGGTGCGGAATCACCCCCGGATTCTGCCGCTGCTTCCACACTGAAAACAAATAGATGCCGCCGATAGCCAGCGTAATCAGCGTAGAAGTCACGATCATCTTCCAGGTTTTCACGTGTCCTCCTTATGAGTCGCCGCGAATGGCATCCGCCGCAGCCCGCGGCCGCAGCGCCTCCGCCGTCAGTTCATCCGCCTGCCGCAGCCCAGGGAACACCACCGACCACAACCCGGCCACCGCCAGCGCGCCCACTCCGCCCACCACCGTGGCCCGTACGGCGCCCCACCACTGTGCCGTCACGCCGCTTTCAAACTCGCCCAACTCATTGGATGCGCCAATGAACAGCGAGTTCACCGCGCTCACCCGGCCGCGCATTTCCGGCGGCGTGGCCAGTTGCAGCACTGTACCGCGGATAATCACGCTGATCATGTCCGCCGCACCGGCCAGTGCCAGCGCCGCCAGGGAGAGCCACAAACTCCGCGACAGCCCAAACACCACTGTGGCCGCGCCAAACACCGCCACGCACACAAACAACCTCAGCCCCGCGCGCCTCTGGAAAGGGAACCTCGCCATGAGCAGAGAAACCGCCAGCGCACCGGCCGCCGGAGCCGCCCGCAGCATGCCCAGCCCGCGCGGCCCCTGGTGCAGAATATCGTGCGCAAAAATCGGCATCAGCGCCGTCGCGCCGCCCAGCAGCACCACAAACAAGTCCAGCGAAGACGCGCCCAGCAGCAAACCCGACTTGCGCACGTAATGGAACCCTGCCATCACCACCTTGATCGAAACGGCCTTGTGCTCCATGCGCCCCGGCCTCACGTGCAGGCTGGCAATCAGCACCAGAAACCACCCCAGCGTCGCAAGGTTGAAAACATACACAATCCCCGCCCCTTGCAGCTTTGTGTCTGAAACCCATTTCACCAGCGGCAGCGTGAACAGGATTCCGCCCAGCGCCGGCCCGGTAATGTTTGAGAACTGGAAGATGGCCCCGCCCAGCGTCACCGCGTTCACAAAATCCTTCTCCGGAACCAGGTGCGGAATCAGCGCTGAACTGGCCGGCCCTGAAAACGCTCGCCCCGTCCCGATGAAGAACAGCACCACGTAGATGGGAAGCACTCGGTGCAGCCCCGCACGCGTCAGCAGCAGCAGAGCCGTGGTTGCGACCACTTGCAGTCCGTAGCACACCAGGATCACCTGCCGCCGGTCGAACCGGTCCGCCACGTGCCCCGCAGGCAGCAGAAACAGCAGCCCCGGCAAAAACAGCGCCAGCCCCGTAAGCCCCAGGTCCAGCGCCCGATGGGTGATGGAATAGACCTGCCACGCCACCGCCACCGACTGCGCCTCGGCGCCCAGAATGGCCGTCACGCGCGCCAGCTGGTATCGCCTGAAATCGCGGGAGGCAAAAGCCTCCATGCCGCGCCGTGGCGGCTCTGGGGGGAGGGTCGTCATGCTCCCTTAGGTTATATCGTCGTTCCGCGTGGCGCAGCGCGCATTGCTTTCGCGGAGTCTTTTTTATTTTTGTCGCGAAAGCCCGCTCTCAGCGCAGCCGACAGAGGTTGAGCCAGACCCGCCTCTCGGAAGCCGGCGATAGGCTCATATGTGTTTCGCGCACCAAACCCGCTTTAGGCTCGATTCCCCTTTATGTTCCGTGCTCGGCACTACGCCAAGCAGCGGCCCCTATGCGCAATTGTCTCGCTTATCCCCGTTTGGGCTTCTTCGTGGCCGGCGGAGGCTTGGTGAGCGACTTCTTCGGTTTGTGATCTTTGGCGATATATTTGCGTTCGAGATGCGATTCAAAACGCTCTCCGCCGCCGAGCAGTTTACACCTTTCTTGAGGTTGTACTCCGCAGATGGGGCATACGAAATCCAAAGCACTATGAGGCTGCTGCATTCCGCCCTTTTATCATCCTTTGGCCAGAATGAGATACCCCGCACCGTACATAGCCCTTGCAAGATTTCACCAACCCACAAAATAAGACACCAACTCCGAGGCAAAGAATCCCCCCAAAAGGAAGTCGGGAGTATAATAGTGCGCATCCGGGAAGTCAAAATGGAAATCTTTGGCTTCCTCAAGTCTGAAGCGGTCGCGCACGCTTCCGAACGACTCCCGTGAAGACCGCATCCGGGAACCTGCCGTCCCATGGCGGAGGTGACAATCATGACCTTTGACCTCGCCGCCTTTCTGGAAGAAGCGGGTGTGGGACGAAGAGTCGTCCAATTGAAGCCCAAACAGATCATCTTTTCGCAGGGAAGTTCGGCCGACTCCATCTTCTATCTTCGAACGGGCCGCGCAAAACTCACCGTCGTTTCACCGGACGGCAAGGAAGCCACGGTCGCGCTTCTCTCCGCTGGGGAATTCATTGGCGAGGAATCGCTGGCGAGCGTAGGCGGGGTGCACATGGCCACCGCCACCGCCATCGCCGTCTGTACCGCGCTCAGAATAGCGAGGGAAGAGATGATTCGCGTGATGCACGAGGAGCGTTCCCTCTCCGAAATGTACTTGAAATTCCTGCTCGCCCGGAGCATGCGAACCCAGGCCGATCTGGTCGATCAGCTTTTCAACTCCAGCGAGAAGCGCCTGGCCAGAATCCTGCTGCTGATGGCCGAATTCGGTGAGCCGGGCTCGCCGGATCAATTCATTCCGCCCATCACCCAGGAAACTCTGGCAGAGATGGTTGGCACCACCCGGTCCCGTGTCAGCTTCTTCATGAATCGCTTTCGCAAGCTCGGCCTGATCGAATACAACGGCCGCATCCGGGTTCACAAGTCGCTGCTCAATGTGATTCTGCACGATCAATACGCCGAGCGAGACCCCCATGTGACCCCACCTCCCGCTTCGGCCACTTCACGGGATCGATCGAAGGCGGCCAGCCGGCGGCGGTGACTGCCCAGTGCCGGGTGCCCCATCCTTTCGCCGGGTGCCCCATCCTTCCGCATTTTTTTGCGGAAGGGTGGGAGACTCCGAACTTCGAAGCTCCGAACCTCAATGAATTCGGCTTTCCCGCATCCCCAGATCGTCGTCCTTCGTCTCTCGAATCATCAGCAGCCCCGCAAACGTCAACACCGCTGACGACGAGAGATAGTACCCCACGTACTGCAAGCCGTAGCGCCTCGCCAGCCAGGTAGCGATATACGGCGCTAGCGACGCTCCCAGAATCCCCGCGAAGTTGAACGCCAGCGAACTGCCCGAATACCGCACCGCGGTCGGAAACAATTCAGAAACCACCGTCCCCAGCGGCCCGTAGGTCAGGCCCATCAGCGACAGTCCCGCAGCCATCATGGCCATCGCACCCATGGTTCCGGCAGCGAACATCGGCGCCAGAACCAGGCCGAAGCCAAAAATCGCCGCCGTAATCCATAGCATTGTTTTTCGCCGTCCCCGCTCCGCCAGGATCGCCGAAAACGGAACCATGGCCGCGAAGAAAAGCGTGGCGCACAACTGCATCACCAGAAACTTCTCCCGGCTGAATCCCAGCGCGCTGGTGCCCCAGGACAGCGCAAACACGATCATCAGATAGAACAGCACAAACGTCGCCAGACAAAGCAGAATCCCCGCCACGAGTTCCCTGGTGTACTCGCGAAAAACCGCCAGCACCGGCAGCTTCAACGCTTCACCGCGCTTCAGCGCCTCCTGGAACACCGGAGTTTCGGTGATCGTCAGCCGCACCCACAATCCCAGAAACACCAGAACCGAACTGGCCAGAAACGGTAGCCGCCAGCCGAACGCGAAGAACTGCGCATCGGTCAGCAACCGCGACAGCACTAGAAACACGCTGCCCGAGAGGAAGAACCCAATCGGCGCGCCCAACTGCGGAAACATGCCATACCATGCGCGCTTGTTGGCCGGCGCATTCTCAATGGCCAGCAGCACCGCCCCGCCCCACTCTCCGCCCAGCCCCAGCCCCTGCCCAAACCGGCAAAGCGCCAGCAGCAGCGGAGCGATAAACCCGATGGTGTGGTAAGTGGGCAGCGCGCCAATCGACACCGTTGAAATGCCCATGGTGGCCAGTGCTACCACCAGCGTGGTCTTGCGCCCAATCCGGTCGCCGAAATGTCCAAACAGCGCCGAGCCGATGGGCCGCGCCAGAAATGCGATCCCAAACGTCGCCAGAGACGCCAGTGTGGCCGTGGCTGGATCGGCCGCCGGAAAAAACAACTTGGGAAACACCAGCACTGCGGCCGTTGCATAAATATAGAAATCAAAGAATTCAATCGTCGTTCCCACCAGGCTCGCAAACAGAACCTGGCGCGGCGTATTGACTGGCAAACCTTGACCGGCGTGGGTTGCACTCATCGTGTCTCCATAGTGCAGCAAGGGCTCCAGAATGCGGTAGGGTCTTGGTTCGCCGCAAGACCCATGACGCAGAGAGGCTGCGTAACCTGTCCTTGGTTATATCCTTTTACCACTCGGAAGCGAAAACGGCGTTGCGTCCGAAATCCGGCCGGCAAGAATCATTCCACTCACCCGTACGACCTGCCGCCTAATTCTCGCGTCCAACTGAACTGTGACCCTATTCGCCCCCTCCGCCGCCAAAGCCGTCCAACGCGCGCATCATTCCCTGGTGCCCCGTTGGGTGATGCATCTTGGGCCGCTGGGGCTCTTTCTGGTTTCGATCGTCGATGCCTCGGTCGTGCCCCTGCCCATCCCCGGCACTACCGATTTGCTGCTGCTGTGGATGGTCGCGCGAAGCGGAAATCCCTGGCTGCTTGCCCTCAGCGCCATCGGCGGCAGCCTTGTCGGCGGTTACACCACCTGGCAGATCGGCCAAAAAGGCGGCGAAGCAGCCCTGCAGCGCTGGGTCTCGCCCCGTCTGCTTGACCGTATCGTCGCATGGGTCAAGAAGCACCCGGTCCTTTCCGTCTTTCTTCCCGCTGTGCTGCCTCCGCCCATTCCGCTCTCCCCGTTTATCCTGGCTTCCGGCGCGCTGGGCGTCTCGCGCAACCGCTTCCTGCTGGTCTTTGGCTCGGCGCGCGTTATGCGCTACTCGCTCATCGCCTGGTTCGCCGTCTCCTACGGGCGTCGCGCAGTTCGCCTCTGGTCCGAAAAACTTGCGCAATGGTCGGCCCCGTTGCTTTGGACCTTCATCACCTTGCTCGCCGCCGCCATTGGATTCAGCATCTGGCAATTCCTGCGCCACCGCAAATCCAACCCCAGCCCCGAGCCCAAGGATGACCGCGCGCTCCACGCTGCCCGAGCCGACTAAGCCTGGCCCGGCCCGAGAGAGGTTTTCGCCGGCGGGGTGGGAATCCATGAACCCCAACCCCTGTCAGCCGAATCTATTCAAAAGCAAGCCGATCTCGCCGAATCTCTGAGAACTTTCCCGGCCAGCAAAGAATCAACAAGTAGAAGCGCAGGAGAGCCCTTTTGTCCGAATTGCAACCCGCATCGCCGTCCCTCACCGGCGCCGCACCCGCCGTCAGGCAGGTTGACAATCCGAATCCTCCGCTCCAGGCAGCCTGGAAGCCTAGGGTCAATCCCTGGCTCATCGCAGCCACCGTGGCGCTGGCCGCCTTCATGGAAGTGCTTGACACTTCCATCGCCAACGTTGCCCTGCCCCACATCGCAGGCTCGCTCGGCGCCAGCACAGACGAGGGCACCTGGGTCCTCACCAGCTACCTGGTTTCGAACGCCATCGTCCTCCCGCTCGGCGGATGGGCATCCAGCGTCCTGGGCCGCCGCAACTTCTTCGTCCTGTGCATCATTATTTTCACCGTGGCCAGCTTCCTGTGCGGCGCCGCGCCCACGTTGCCCTTGCTGCTCGTCTTCCGCGTCATCCAGGGAGCCGGTGGCGGCGGCCTGCAACCCATGGCCCAGGCCATCATGGCCGACTCCTTCGAGCCCCACAAGCGCGGGCAAGCCTTCGCACTTTACGGCCTGGTCGCCGTCCTCGCGCCCTCCATCGGCCCCACCCTCGGCGGCTGGATTACCGACAACTTCACCTGGCGCTGGATCTTCTTCATCAACATCCCGGTCGGCATCCTGGCCTTCTTTCTCGTCACTCGCCTCGTCGAAGATCCTCCCTGGATCAAGCCCGACCGCTCCCGCTTCTTCCGCATGGACTACGTCGGCCTGGGTTTCCTCACCATCGCCATGGGCGGCATGCAGATCATGCTGGACAAGGGTGAGGAGAACGACTGGTTCTCCTCCAACTTCATCCGCTTCTTCGCGTTCCTGTTCGTTGCCGGCATGATCGCCCTGGTGTGGTGGGAGTGGCGTCAGAAAGAGCCGCTGATCAACCTCAAAGTTTTTCGCTTCAAAAACTTCGCGATCTGTTGTTTCCTGATGATGCTGGTGGGCGGCGTGCTCAACGCCAACACCGTGCTCCAGCCCCAGTTCATGCAGCAACTTCTGGGATGGACGGCCACAACCGCAGGCCTGGCGCTCACCGCCGGCGGCGTCACCCTGCTTTTCATGATGCCCCTGGCCGGAATTGCCACCAGCAAGTTTTCTGCGCGCAACCTCACCGTCATCGGATTCCTGCTGTTCCTCGTCTCGTTCCGTTACGCGGCCAATGTCACCACACTCGACATGACTTTCTCCGCGGCTTCCTGGCTGCGTGTCATCCAGATGCTTCCCTTGCCCTTCTGCTTCATCTCCATTACCACCGCCGCGTACGTCGGCATGCCCAAGGAAGACTCGAACCAGGTCGCCGGCCTCATTAATTTTGCGAGAAACATCGGCGGCAGCGTGCTGATCGCCCTCACCAATGCGCAAGTCACCAGCCGCTCCTTGTGGCATCAGCAGCATCTGCAAAGCACCATGAGCTCCGCCTCGATCGGCTATCAGCAACACGTAAACACCCTCACCGGCTTTTTAGGCGGAAGCGGAGGCTTTGGCGGACCCAACGCGGCTAACATGGCCCTGGCCAATATCTATGCGCAGCTCAACCGCCAGGCCGCCATGCAGGGCTACCAGGACGTTTATATGGAACTCTCCTATATGTCCATTGGCCTGGTCGTGCTCGCGTTCCTGCTCAGCAAGAACAAGCCCGGCCAAGGCGCCGCGCCGAGCGGCGTGCATTAAGCGAATCGCCTTGTCGCTTGCCTGGGGTGAACTTCTCGACTGAGCGCGGACCTGTATGAAAAATTTCTTCCTACGGGTTCGAAAGCGGGTAGCTCGAATTGAATGGGAAGATCAACTCCGCTTCGGAGGGCACAGGTTTGCCATTCACGGTGGCCGGTTGGAAGCGCCATGTCCTGGCAATATCGAGGACAATCTGGTCCAGCTTGTTGCCGATGCCTTTGACCAGGGTCTCGCTGACCACCTGGCCAAATGCGTCCAGCTTCACGTCCACCACGATTTTCTGTTCCGTGGCCGGCAGAAGCGACCGGTCGGTCACCGGCGGGTGCGGCGAGAAGACCGGGAAAGCCGGACGCGCGTCTTCGGGATCGCTCCCGTTCCCTCGCAAGGCGCGACTGGATCCATCGCCCCTGTGCGGCAAAACCGGCGCGCCGCCTCCGGATATTTTCGGACGGTCTTGCTCGACGGGGAGAATCGTCTTCCGGGTCACTTCCGGGTCCGGTTCGGGCTCGCGGGTTCGCGCCGACCTATCCATGGGGGGCAGCACCATCGTCACGGCATGGGATCCGCCCGCATTCTCGAGCAGCGCCAGCGCGCGGAAAGGAACGGGTGCGATCAACCTGGTTCTGGCTGCCTTCCCCACAAGCAGCGCCAGTGCGAGAACGCTTCCGTGCAACGCAATAGAGAGCAAGACCGCTGAAATGCGTCGTTTTGCAAGCCGTGTTGGAGCCAGTTGGATTGGAACCGGTTCCTTTGGAGATTGCATGATGACCTCTCCTTGCAGGGACAACGTCCGGTGAATCGATTGTCGCACAGGTCATGATATCCGCGTCGCAAAACGCGTTTCTTGACTAACGGCAAAGAGCGTCTGCCTCAAACTGGCGCGCCGGAGCTAATTGATCGTTGGGTTGGTGCAATCTACCCCTTCGCCAGCATGGCCTTGATTCCCCGCAGCGCCTGCCGGGTCCGCTCCTCGTTCTCAATCAGCGAGAAGCGCACGTGGCCATCTCCATAATCGCCAAATCCGATCCCCGGCGACACGGCCACCTTTGCATCGGTGAGCAGGCGCTTGGAAAACTCAAGAGAGCCGAGGCTTCTGTACTGCTCCGGAATCCGCGCCCACACAAACATGGTGGCCTTGGGCAGGGCCACGGGCCAGCCAAGCTTGTTCAATCCCTCGACCAGCACGTTGCGCCGGCTGCGGT
Source organism: Acidobacteriaceae bacterium (assembly GCA_003162495.1). Taxonomy (GTDB): domain Bacteria; phylum Acidobacteriota; class Terriglobia; order Terriglobales; family Acidobacteriaceae; genus Telmatobacter. The sequence goes on along the minus strand of PMOF01000059.1, from coordinate 1,387 downwards.
AGTTCTCACAAATTTCGGCGACGCACTCCTGCGGCCCTTCCAGGGCATGAATGGAAGCCACCTGGATGGGCGTAAACGTTCCATAGTCAAAGTAGCTCTTCAGCCGCGCCAGCGCGCTTACCAGCACCGGGTTGCCGACCATGAAGCCCACCCGCCATCCCGGCATGTTGTAGCTCTTTGACAGCGTAAAGAACTCGACAGCCACTTCCTTCGAGCCCGGCACTTCAAGCACGCTGGGCGGCTTGTACCCATCGAATGCGATGTCGGCGTAAGCCAAATCCTGAATCAGATGAAACCCGTACTCGCGCGCCAGCTCCACGAGGCGCGCCAGAAACGGCAGTTCAACGCATTCAGTAGTCGGGTTCGATGGAAAATTGACGATAAGCGCTTTGGGCCGCGGCACCATGCGCGGAATCAGAGCCTCCAGCTCGGCCAGGAACTGCTCCCGGTCGTGCACCGGCACGCTCACCACGTGCGCCCCGGCAATCACCGGGCCGTAAATATGAATCGGGTAGCTGGGGTTGGGCACAATTACCGTGTCCCGCGAATCCAGAATCGCCAGGCACAGATGCGCAATCCCTTCCTTTGATCCGATGGTGACAATGGTCTCCGTATCGGGGTCGAGATCGACGTTGTAGCGCGATTTGTACCAGTTCGCAATGGCCTTGCGCAGCCGCGGCAGCCCGCGCGATACCGAGTAGCGATGCGTGGCCGGCTTCAGCGCCGCCTCCACCAGCTTGTCCACAATATGCTTCGGCGTCGCCCCATCGGGATTCCCCATCCCGAAATCGATAATGTCCTCGCCCATGCGGCGAGCCGAGACCTTCATTTCCCCCGTGATGTTGAAAACATACGGAGGAAGACGCTGAATCCTGCTGAACTCTTCCATCTTGCAAGTTTAAGGCAAAGGCGGCAGATTCGCCGCAGGGGCATCGACGCAGTTACACCAAGCGCGCCAGCCCCGCGAATTTATACTGAAACACGACATGCCCAAATTCCCAGCTCCCACGTTTCCGCCCGTCGACGAACAGATGGACCTGCTCCAAAAAGGCGCCGCGGAGATCATCCACGTGAGCGACTTGCGCGAGCGCCTGGAAGAGAGCCGCAAATCCGGCCGCCCGCTGCGCGTGAAAGCCGGCTTCGACCCAACCGCGCCTGACCTGCACTTGGGCCACACCGTGCTCATGCGCAAACTGCGCCATTTTCAGCAGCTCGGCCACCAGGTCATCTTCCTCATTGGCGACTCCACGGCGCTCATCGGCGACCCCACCGGACGCAATGTCACCCGCAAGGCGCTTACGCGCTCTCAAATTGATGAGAATGCAGTCACATATAAACAGCAGGTCTTCAAGATTCTCGACGAGGCCAAAACCGAGGTCCGCTACAA
>PMOF01000217.1:3637-4022 GCA_003162495.1 Acidobacteriaceae bacterium | reverse complement strand
GTGAGCGCGGGCTTTCCGGAGTCGGGGTCCGTGGCGGCGCGTGGAATCATTCCCAACCCAGGGCATCGGCGATTTGCGCGTAAAGCGTGAGCGGGTCAAAGGGCTTGAACAGGATGGCGTTGACGCCGAGGTCGGCGAAGCGCCGCTGGTCAGTGCTTTGCACCTTGGCGGTGAGCAGCAGGACGGGGATGTGGGCCGTGACGGGGTTCTTGCGCAATTCGCGGAAGGTGGTGGGACCGTCCATGCCCGGCATCATGACGTCGAGGAGGATGGCATCCGGCTGTTCCTTGATGGCCATTGCGAGGCCCTGAGCGCCGGAACTGGCGGTGATGACTCCCCACCCGGCCACGGTTTCCAGGCTGAGCGCGGCCACTTCGCGAATGTC
>PMOF01000217.1:0-3590 GCA_003162495.1 Acidobacteriaceae bacterium | reverse complement strand
GGCATCTGGAATTCCTCGGGGGAAATCATCTCCATCTGACGCGAACTGCGCAACATCGTCAACACCAGGGCCTCGAGCTGCTGGGGCTGGACTCGCGCTTTGGTCAGGAAGTGGGTAGGTCCGAGGGTAAGCTGGCCGCGTTCGGGCAGTGAGAATTCGCGGCCGGAGTAGACCACCAGGGGCAGGCGGGCAAGGTTCTCGTGCTGGCGGAGCCAGTCGACGAGGTTGAAGCCGTCGCCGTCGGGGAGTCCGATGTCCAGCACCAGAAGCTGGGGTTGGAAAGCAAAACAGGCGTCCAGCGCCCCCTGAAGGGAGTGGGCCAATTGGACCTCAATGGTGTCGTGGGAAAAGACTTCAGCGATCACCTGAGCCATTTCCTTGTCGTCCTCGACGATGAGAATCCGGACTTTTTCACCCGGTCCGCAGAGTACGCGGGCCAGCTCGCCTAGCAACGCACCCTCATCGAGCGGCTTTTCCACCCATCCCTCCGCTTGTCCGGCCAGGTCGCCCGACACTTGCAGATTGTCCAGGCTGAGCAACACCACGGGGGTTTTTTTCTCGGAGCCCATTCCCTGCAGCAGGGGCAGAATCTCCCATCCGTTGATGCCGTCGAGGGAGGTATCAAGCAGGACGGCCTCTACGCCCTTGCGGGCCGCAGCCAGGGTTTGCTCGACGGTGGCTGTCTGGACCACGTGGTAGCCATGGCGGGTCAACTGGGCGGCGATCTCCTGGCGAGTTGCCGCGTTGGCGTCGGCAAGCACGATGGTGCCTTGGCCGGGCTCACCCTGGGAGCCTTCTCCTGCGGGCTCGCCAGACACCGGGCGGTAGGGCAGGAAGACGCGGAAGGTGGAGCCGCGCACCGGGTTCCGTTCGGCCCAGATGCGTCCGCAATGCTGCAGAACGATGGTGCGGCAGATGGCCAGACCCAGGCCGCTGCCGCCTTTCTGGCGGGAGTCCGAGGCGTCGACCTGCTGGAATCGGCCAAAGATGGCCTCCAGCTTGTCGGCCGGAATGCCGCGGCCATGGTCGATGACCGAGAGCGTGACGCCGGTGGCGCCGGGGAGCAGCATGACGGAGATGGTGGAGTTGGGCGGGGAGAATTTGATGGCGTTGGAAAGCAGGTTGGTAATCACCTGCAGGAGGCGGTCGGGGTCGGCGGCGATCTCGACCAGGGTTGTATCGTGGATGAGCTGGACGCCGGCGGCCTCGGCTACCGGCTGCATGCCATCGATGGCCTGGCGGACGAGTTCTCCCAACTGCACAGGGCGGTAGGCCAAAGGTTCGCGCCCGCTCTGAGCTCTCTCCAGGTCGAGAATGTCATTGATGAGGCGGACCAAGCGGTCGGAATTGGTGAGGGCAATGCGGAGCAGGTTGGCCGCCTTGTCGTTCATCTCGCCGAGAATGCCGGAGGTGAGCAGCCCCAGGGCTCCGCGGATGGAGGTGAGGGGAGTGCGCAACTCGTGGCTGACGGTGGAAATGAACTCGTCTTTGAGCCGGTCGAGCGCGGAGCGCTGGCTGATGTCGCGGAAGCTGAGCACCGAGCCGGAAAAGCGCCCCTGATCGAGGATGGGGGTGAGAAAGTATTCGGCGGAGAACGAAGTGCCGTTGGTACGGAAGATGATGTCTTCGCCGGCGGCAGCCTGATGAAGGCTTGTGGCGCGCCGCAAAGCGCAATCCTCGCCGCACTGCCGGGTAGGCCCGGCGGAGCCGTGCAACAAGTCATGCACCGGCTTGCCGGTGATGCTGGATGCGGGAGCACCCAGCATGCGGGCGGCCGCGGGGTTGGCAAAGCTGACCCGTCCGTAACGATCCGCGCCGCAAATGCCGTCGGCGACGGAGTCGAGCAGGATCTCCTGCTGGCGATAAAGTTCCTCGGCCCGGCCCTGCTCGTGAGAGCGCGCCATCATTTGTCCGAGCGAGACGGCCACCGTCTCCACGGCGGCGAGGGCCTCACGGTCTTCGCGAAGGGAGAAATGGCAATAAAACTCTAAAACGGCGAGAACTTTGTTGCCAACCCGGACCGGCACCGCCCAGCCGGAAACCATCTCCTGGCGCAGGGCGGATTGGCGCCGCGGGCTGGGGGGCATTGAAGTCAGGTCGGCGACCCAGACCGGGCGGCCGTCCTGCAACGCTTTTCCGGGCAGGTCGACTCCACTATTCAGCGTGTGCCCCATGCTGTCATGAATGAGGGCTTCGGCGCGTTGGCCGGGAGTGCTCCAGGCGGTGCCAAATTCGAGCCGGTTCTGGTCGGCGTTGACATCCCATTTAAAGGCCAGGTCCCAGCCATGAGAGACGCAGAGGGCTTCAAGAATGCGGTTGGCCGCGGCTTCAGAGGAAGTGTTTTCTCCCACAATCTGGCTGACCACCAGTTGCAGGGCCAGGCGGCGCTCGCGTTGCTTTTGCTCGGTGATGTCGCGCAGCAGGCAGCGCAGCGCCAATGGATTGCCGGCCTTTTGGCGCTGGCTCAAGCTAAGCTCCAGCTCCAGCACGCGCCCGTCGGCCGTGTGATGCTGCAGCGGCGCTCGGTCGACCGCCTCCCCATCCAGTGCGCGCTGGAAGAGCCCGGCTACTTCGCCCTGGGAACTGGTCCCGAAAAGTTCCTCGAACGAGTCGAGAGTCAGCAGCGCAACGTGGTCCAAGCCGAAGCATCGTTTCCAGGCGGGATTGGCATAGAGAAACTGGCCCGACGGGCTGAGCGTGGCAATCATCTCGCTGGAGTNNNACCGCAACCAACCCGGTGAGCGCGCCCAGTCCGCTGCGAAGGGCTGAAATGTGGAGGGTGACCGGGAAAACTGTGCCGTCTTTATGGCGCAGGTTAGTGTGGAAGCTGGGGACCTGGCTGGGTGGAAGCGCTCGAATGGACTCCATATAGACCGCCAGCCGGTCGGCGGCGGTGGGGTTCGGCGGCAGAGTAATGCCGCTCAATCTTTGTATATCCACTACCAGGCGTTCCTCTTCGCCGGAAGGCAAGATCTGGCCGGCGTTTGGCATGCTCATCAGTTCTGAGGCGTGATAGCCGAGCAGCCGTTCAGCGGCGGGATTGACATAAGTGAAGCGGCCATCGAGCCCGGCGGCAAGGATCATGGGGCCGGCAGAGTCAAGCAGTTCCTTGAGCGGTTCGGGGAGCGGCGTCACCAGCTCCAGGGCGCCGGAATCATGCACCAGCAGGCGAATGGCAAGGACCGCGGCGGCGGTGACGGCAGCAAACACCAGGAGCGCATCAAATCGGGGGCCGGCGGCCAAACGCGCCGTAACAGCCACTGACGCAAACACCAGCGACGCAAAAGCAAGCCAGGACAGAGAAGTTCCGGTGCGCTGGGGGCGCAATGGTTGCTCATTGCCGGTCTTCGATCCCACTTCGGCCCGGTCCTGCATGGTTCCCCCAGAATAATTACCGAGTTCCTCGCTCGTTGAATCCTGACAGTTCGAGCAGCGGCAACGCAAGGCGCCTTCCATTCAAAAAAGGCTGCAGTTAGCCGCGCACCGATACTGATGTCCGCCCCATGCGATGTGGAGGTAGTATAAGCGTTTGTATCCAGACACTCTACGCAAATCGGAGTGGCGCTTAAACCGGCGCATCAACGGGCGAA
>PMOF01000141.1 GCA_003162495.1 Acidobacteriaceae bacterium | reverse complement strand
CTCTCCGTCGAGGCCTGCGTAACGGCCTGCGGCGAGGCGGAAGCCGACCGGCTGGGGCTGGATGGCCCTGACCGCGCTGCCATGGTTCAGCTTTACTCCACCACCGCACTGCTCCATGACTTTGACTACGAGCGCCACCCTTCGGCCGAGGAGCATCCCTTTGTGGGAGTCCGCGAGCTGGAGCGGCTGGGCTGGCCGGTTGAGTTGCGCACCGCGATCCTGGGTCACGCGCAATACTCCGGGGTAGCCCGCGTCACGCATCTGGACAAGTCCCTGTTCGCCTGCGACGAGCTGGCCGGCTTTCTGACTGCCTGCGCGCTGGTCAAGCCGAGCAAAGCCATCGCCGATGTAGAAGTGGCCAGTGTGCGAAAGAAGCTGAAGGACAAAGCCTTTGCGCGGGGCGTGAATCGGGAGGATGTGATCCAGGGAGCGGCCGAACTGGGCGTGGGGTTGGACGCGCACATCGCGTTCTGCCTGGAGGCGATGAAGAAGCGGGCTCCCGAACTGGGACTGTAAAAAGCCGCTTGCAGCTTCTAGCCGCCACCTTTCCGATGCTGACAACACGTCGCTGCACACATCGAGGGAATTCTGCGTTACGATAGCAGTTCTGTAGACGGATTGAACTCGCGGTTAATCGCTGCACGCTTCATCGCTGGCCCAATCGCTAAAGGAGATGTCCATGAGCTGCTTCAATTGCATCCTGGTTGAATCCGCCCGCGGGGTAAAGACCATTACCCTGAACCGCCCGGACAAACGCAACGCGCTCAGTCCGATGCTGATCGAGGAATTGATCGTGGCGCTGCATGAAGCGGAGTCCTGCGACTGTGGCGTGGTGATCCTGACCGGCGCCGGATCAGCCTTCTGCGCCGGCCTCGACATGGAACAACTGGAAACCGTGAACGCCCGCACGCCGCAGGAGAATCGCCGCGACTCCGAAAACATGGCCCGCGTGCTGCGCACCCTCTACGATTTTCCCAAACCGACGATCGCGGCCGTCAACGGCCCAGCGATCGCACTCGGTATGGGTATGGCCACCATTCCCGACTTCACGCTGGCCACTCCGGATGCAAGATTTGGCTACAACGAGGTACGCCTTGGTTTTGTGCCGGCCATTGCGGCTTCGTTCCTGCTGCGCCAGGTGGGCGAATCCCGCACCCGCGAACTGCTGCTGTGCGGAAGGATTCTGAAAGCGCAGGAGGCGCTGCAACTGGGGCTGGTGACCCAGATCGTTGAGCCCCACGATCTAATGCCGACCGCTCGCGCCCTGGCCCAGACGCTGCTGTTGAATAGCCCCCAGGCCATGCAGGCTGTCAAGCGGCTGCTTTCAAAGCACGCCCAGCGCCGCCTGGACGAGGAACTGGAAGACGGCATTGAGGCCAACGCGGAGCAGCGTTCAACAGAGGATTTCATGGAGGGCGTGCTGGCCTTCAAACAGCACCGCCGCGCCGACTGGCCCAGCCTGCACGCCAAGGTATAGCGCTGCGAAATCAAACAACGAGAACCGTTCTGATCGAAACAGAAGCGTTCCGGCTGCACTCTAAGCGTTGAGCCCGAGCGAGGTCGCGACCTCATGCAAGCGCCTGTCGCGAGTCCATATTTTCAGGCTGCCGAGCGCAGCGGCTGCCAACAGATGCATATCCAGGTAGCCCACGCCCCGCCCCGAGATGTTGTGTTGATCAATAAAGAAAAGGACTTCATCGTCGGTTGCCACTGCGATCCGCGGCAACGAACGAAGCAAATGGAGCATTCTGGCGCGATCGCGAAGATTGCCGCAGGCCAACTCGCCCACGATCCACGGATGCATGCTCACCAGCTCAGCCTCGAGCAGCCCTATCAGGCGGTTGTTGGCCTTTCGAATGTGGTCAATCCAGATTGAGGTGTCGACAAGGATCATCGTCCGCCTCCCCAATCACCTCGCAGACGAGCGACGTCGAGGAATGTCCTTCAAGTCCGGCTGGGAGCCGCCAAGCCGAGCCAGCCGCAAAGCGCTTTCTCGATAAATCAGCGCCTGCAAGGCGGCCTTCAGCAGAGGTCCATTCTCTTCCAGTCCGCTCAGAGCCTGCGCCTCCTTCAGCAAGGCATCGTCGATGGTGACAGTTGTACGCATGGATGCTCCTGAATCTGCATCGATTATAGCACTTAATGATGCATTCATTGATGCGCAGGGCAATCAGGCAAACGGCTTGTTTGCTCTCAGCTCCGCCACAATCTCCGCTGCCGCCGCGCGCGCTTTATCTGCCTGGTCCGGCGGAAAGCTGATGGCGCCTACGCGGGCATGGCCGCCGCCGCCGTAGCGCTCGCACACCTGGGCCAGATTCACCATCTTCGCCGGATCGGCCTTGGTCCACGGATTCGAGCCCACGGCTACTTTGGTGCGAAAGCTGGACTTCGATACCCCGATTGAATATGTGGCATCCGGATACAGATAGTAGGGAATGAACTTGTTGAACCCTTCGAGCGGGTGATCGGTGATGTCGAAGAATACGGTTCCATCGCGCTCTTCCGCGCGGCTGCGGATCAGTTCCAGCGCCTGCTGGTGGCGTTTGAGCAGCGGGGGCAGCAGTTCTGCCACAAACGGCTGGCTCAGCACCTCGGCCAGCGGCATCTCGGTAAGCAGCGGAATCAGCCGCGGAATAAACTCCGGGTCCTGCGAAGACTCAATGATGAGCGTCAGCTTCATGGCCGGCGCGGCCATCTCGACGGCGGCCTGCGGGCTCTCATACTGCGCGCCATCCACAATATCGGCCCAATGGATCAGCTCCGCCACCGGCGCGGTATCGAAGCCGAAGCGGGTGGCGGCAATGTGGGCCAGAAAGCTGGTGCAGGAAGTGTAATCGGGATCGAAGAATCTGTGCTCGCCGCAGATCGGATCGCGCTGGCAGGCAAGGAAGTTCTCGTGGTCCTGGGGGGTAAGGAATGCCGAAAGATGATGGTCGAACCACCAGGTGATTTTGGGCGATGAGCTGTATTTGAAATCGACGATGGCGTTCTCGTCGCCGGTAAACTCGCTTTCGTCAAAGAGCGCGCCGGCGCGATGCACCAGGCCGTGATATTCATAGCTCGCCCCGGCGGCGACGCACTGGCGATGGAAACGCGTGAACAGCGAGGCTGAGCAAGCTCCGTCAAAGCATTTGTCGTGATAGAAGACGCGAACTCGCAAACCTGAACTCTCCTGCTCCAACTATTGAACCAGAAATTTGAACAACCGGAACTGTTAAGCATCAAGGGCTTGGCTCATTGTGTCAAGGCGAGGACCGAACGGAACTCACCAAAAAAGGAGCCATATCGCCCCGGGGAACTCGCTATTCCTCCCAGCCGTAGAGTAACTTCAGTACAATGCAGCAGACAGTTATCTTGTGTCTATTCGTGCCTATTCGAAGGAGGCTCCATGGAGCCCGAAAATGATCCCCCAATGCCGGTAGTGCCCACCGGCGAGACTTATCTTGAAGCGCTTCCGGCAGAAGCGACGTCCATGAGCCCTGAACCCCCGAAGTATCGCGGCCTGCGCTGGATCTTTATTGGCGACGGAGGCTTGCGCGCCGGCTGGTCGGTGGCGATTTTTGCGGTTTTTGTCATGCTTTTCGGCAACGCCGTCTCATTCGCAATCAGACATCTTCACCTTCTCGGCAAGGGGAACAACTTTACCCCCAAATCGGCGTTCTTCGGTGAGTTCGGTGCATTCGTGATCATTCTTGCCGCGGCCGCCCTGGTCGCGCTCATCGAGCGTCGCAGCGTCCTGGACTTTAATCTCCGCGGTCCACGTAGTCCGCTTCACTTCCTCAGTGGCCTGGCTACGGGATTCGCGGCACTCTCGGCGCTCATCGCAGCACTGGCCTGGGGCGGCTGGCTTCATTTCGGACCGGTTGCGCTCTCCGGTCCGAACATCCTCAAGTTTGGCGCCATGTGGGCCGCGGTCTTTGTGCTGGTGGGATTTGTGGAAGAAGGCATGTTCCGCTGCTATCTGCAATTCACCTTGACCCGCGGCATCAACTTCTGGTGGGCGCTGGGGTGCGTCGGCGCGATTTGCCTTGACCTGGTGATCCAGGGCAAGGGCAACGGCATCTGGGGCGTCTATATCATCGCCGCGCTGGGGCTGGTTCCCTGCGCGCTGCTGCACCTGAACAAGACACCGGGATCCAACTTCTGGCAGGCGGCCTGGGTCACTTCGACGACCTTCGGCTTTATTCACACCGGCAACAACGGCGAAAACTGGATTGGCATCTTCGCGGCGGCGGCAATCGGCTTTGTCTTCTGCGTCAGTGTGTGGGCCACCGGCTCGGCATGGTGGGCGATCGGGTGCCACGCGGCATGGGACTGGTCGGAGACCTATTTTTACGGCGCCGCCGACAGCGGCAACGTGGCCACCGGCCACTACCTGACCACAACACCAGCGGGCGCAGCTTTTTGGAGCGGCGGCGCGGATGGTCCCGA
>PMOF01000046.1 GCA_003162495.1 Acidobacteriaceae bacterium | reverse complement strand
GCTGTTTTTGAGCCGTTACGCCGATGGGGCGCACACCGATTCGCTCTTCCGGCTGCAACCGGAGCGCTGGCTGGAGTCGCGGCTAAGGGCTGGGATTGCCGAGTTGTTGCCGGGGCTGCGCGGCGATCTGCTCTACACACAGGTGCCGGCGCTCTCCGCTGGGGATCGGGGAATGCTCGACATGTTGACACTGGACCGCAACGGGCGGCTGGCGGTGATTGAGCTCAAGGCCGACGAAGACTTGCATCTGCCGTTGCAGGCGCTGGACTATTGGATCCGTGTGCGCGCGCTCAACGACGACCGGCAGCCGGGCGTGGCCGGCGGCAGGCCGCTGTCGGCCTTCGAGCGGCAGGGATATTTTGCCGGCGCGGAGGTTTCGCCGCTGGCGCCGCGGTTGCTGCTGGCGGCTCCGGCGCTGCGGATTCATCCGGCCAACGAGCCGGTGCTGCGTTATTTCTCGCCGCAGGTGGAGTGGGAGCTGATTGCTGTGAGCGAGCATTGGCGGCGGGAGCTGAAGGTTGTCTTCAGGAAGCGGAGCGGGGACCCAAGAAACTAACTCTGCGGGCCGCTGTTTACTGCGGGAGTTATTGCGATGTTCCGGAACAAGACATGTCCCTTCTCGCTGCCTTGCAGATAGATCGGCCCCGGCAATCCCTCATGGCTGTCAAGCGCCCCGCCTGTGATTCCGGGAATCTCCTGGTTATCGATCACTGTCTTGCCGTTCTGGACCACGGTAACTCGCCGGCCAATGAGAGTGATATCGAAAGTCTGCCAGACATCCGGACTGCGCGGCAGCTCCGGCGCCGGGGCCAGAAAACCATATACGCCAGCAGTATGATGGCTGGGCGGCTCGCCTTGCGATTCGGTCTCGATCTGCACTTCATAGCGCCCGCGCAGATACACGCCGCTGTTCGCATCCTTGCCGCAGTTGAATTCGATGTGCAGCTTGAAGTCCTGGAACTTGCGGTCGCTGACGATCTCAGGGCCGTTGCCTGGGCTGACCAGGTTTCCGTCCTTCACCGTCCAGTCCGGCGGTCCCGGGCTGCTTTGCTTCCAGCCAGCCAGGTCTCTGCCATCGAATAGTTGCACAGGCTGGCCCCACCTGGGCGTATGGGTACCGTTGAGCGAGGGAGCGCGTACCCCCGTCCACGTCCATGGAGTCCCATCCTGCCCGGTCGTTGTCCCCGCAAGAGTCTTTCCGGTAAGAGTGCCCTCAAATACCATGTCGTCTTTGCGCGCTTCCTCATCCTTGGGAGAGACGAACGTGATGTGCGCGCCACTGACCTCGATCCTGGGCAACGGCCGCGCGTTTCCCCAGCGGCTCGTAAACTCGGCAGATAACTTGCCATCCTTCTCTGTGACTTCGATCCAGGAAGGATACTCACGGTCCGGCGCCTTCAGAGTCAGGTCCCAGCGTCCAAGAAAGGGCTTCACGCTTGCCGCATGCGCCGAGGACGAGTCCTGCGCCGGCAAAGATATCCACCCAGAGCAAAATGCGATGGCGAGTGCCGCCGCCGATACGATCTTCGCGATTCTCATTGCGACCGCTCCTTACGAAAGCGACTTGATGGTTTGCGAGCCCGCGTCCCAGTACACGGGTGTCTTGCGGAAGTACGACTCATTGGCCAGGTGACACGCCAGCGCGGCGTTGTGGCCGAAAACCGCATCCTGCACCACCGGCTGCCGCGACCGCACCGCATCGAAGAACCTGGCGAGGTGCGGGCGCAGATCGTCGTAGTCGTTGCCGTTCCAGGTGATGGTCTCTGCCGCCGGCTCCTTGCCCGGAGGCGGATCGTGTTCCTCGTGCCACTGCTTGGCATAAGCCTCTCGCATTTTCGCCGGATAGGAAGAGGTGTAGTAACTCGGCGATGTGTCGACGCCCGCCTGAGGCGCATAAGTAACCGAAAACTCGCGCAGCTCAATTGCGCCCTTCGAGCCCTGGAAGCGAGTAACTTCCGGCGATTCGCTGCCAAGGGAAAGGCGCATGTAGACCGGAATGCCCATGTACTCGAAAAGTACCGGGTGCACATCGGGCATGTTGCGCCCATCCTTGAAGCGGTAGATCCCGCCGAACGCAGATACACGCGTTGGCGCTTCATTGATGCCCAGCGAGAACTGCATGCCGCTGATCAAATGCACCAGCAGGTCCCCGGCAACGCCGGTGCCATACTCCTTCCAGCAGCGCCAGCGCGCAAACGTATTCGGGTCGAACGGCTTCTTCGGCGCCGTTCCCAGCCACGTATCCCAATCCAGATTTTCGGGCGAAAGATCAGGCGGCGGCGGATACTCCCATGCGCCGTTCGGGTCGTTTCGTCCATAGCTGGCCTCGATCAGGTTCAGATCGCCGATCGCGCCCTTTGCGAGCAGTTCCTTGGCCTTGGCGCAAAGCACGGAGCTGGTGCGCTGCGCGCCGATCTGCACAATGCGATCGGTCTTCTTATACGCGGCAACCATTTCCAGCCCATCGGCCGGGTTATGCGACATGGGCTTCTCGCAGTAAACGTCTTTGCCCGCGGCCAGCGCATCGACAACCACCTGCTTGTGCCAGTGGTCGGGCACCGCGATCAGGATGGCGTCGATCTCCTTGTCGTCGAGCAGTTCCTTGTAGCGGCGCGTGGTTTTGATCGGTTTGCCGACGATCTCTCTGGCCAGTGTGTGCCGGCCATCGTAGAGGTCCGCAGCAGCCACGCACTCCACGCCGGGCAGCGCGACCGCGGTTGCCAGCACATTGCTGCCTTCCATGCCCACGCCGACGATGCCAAAGCGAATGCGGTCGCTGGCCGCGGCCAGCCTTCCCGAGAACGATGGCTCGGCCTCGAGCAAGATGGATCCGGGGACCAGAGAAGCGCCGGCGGCGCCCGCGGTGGTTTGCAGAAAGGCGCGGCGTGAAAAGAGAGATCGGGTCATGCTTTTTATCCTTCCCTGAGCACCACCCTTCTATCGCCGCCCCGCGCGGCTGTCAAGGAGACAAATGGGTATTGGCGGCTCCGGCGCTGCGGATTCACCCGGCCAACGAGCCGGCGCTGCGTTATTTTTGGCCTCAGGTGGAGTGGGAGCTGATTGCGGTGAACGAGCGCTGGCGGCGGGAGTTGAAGGTCGTGTTCAGGAAGCGGAACGGGGAGGGGCGGAGTTGAATCGCGAAGACGCGGGCTGCGGATGCGGACATTTCAAGACTGCTTACCGCCCCTCTCTACGACTAAGTTTGAGACTCGTGGCGAACCTTTGCTCAAAGAACGCATCTAACTGGCCAAGCGGTTCTTTGGCCGGCGAAAAGCAAGAGCAGGCCGGTTGATACGTAAGAGCCGACTGGGACGAAATTGCAACGCTCATTTTTGCTTTATCCCTGATCTATCCCCGGTAATCCGATTCTGCCTGCAGCCGATTGCGGCTCGGGTTGAAGCTACGTCAATTGTCATAGAAGAGGCTTGGTTCCCCCATGAAACACGCGCTCAGCGATCTAACTCCTTTCGGCGATCATGCCTGTACCAAGTGCCCTTGGCCCTCTAAGTTCTTGCGCCGGCTTGTGACTGCATCCGCAATCTTGTTATCCAGCTTGCCGGTGTTTGTAACTGGCCAGGCGCCCGGAGTTACCGCGAATGACGCCAGGGCAGCGTCGCCTGACGTCATCGTCTTTGCCAACGGGGATCAGTTGACCGGCAAGTTCCTGCGTTCGGTGGAGGGCAAAGCGGTCTTTCACAGCGACATTGCCGGGGATGTGACCGTGAGCTGGGACAAGGTGAAGGAGATTCGCTCGGCATCGAAGTTTGTGGTGCTGCAAAAAGGATTTCAAATCAAGCGCAATGCCCTCCCCGCCCACTTGCCGGCGGGCAGCCTGACGGTGGAGAAGAATGAGATTCAGCTCACCGCGAGCGACGGTGTGCGCGCCCAGCCTATTCCGCTCAGCAGCGTGGATTACGTGATTGACCAGCCAACCTTCGATCGGGCGCTCGGCCGCGAGGCCGGCTTCTTCTCCGATTGGACGGGCAATGTGACTGGCGGTGCGACGATTGTAAAGGCGACGCAAAATACGTTCACCTTCAACGGCAGCCTGGCGCTGGTTCGCGTGGCGCCCCCGGTGGCCTGGCTCGATCCGCGCAACCGCACGGAAATGGGCTTTCAGGGCTCCTATGGAAANNTACTTTTCGCCGCGGTTCTATGGGCTGGCCCAGGTGGCGTTCGACCATAACTTTTCGCAGAGCCTCAATCTGCAGCAGATCTACGGCGCCGGCATAGGCTGGACGATCATGAAGCAACCCAGGCAGACCCTGGACCTGAAGGGCACCATGCAGTATGAGCGGCAGAGTTTCATCAATGCGCCGCCCGCCGCGGACGAGAACCTGATTGGCTCAACGTTTGCGACCGACTATATGCGCAAGCTGTCCAAAGGCATGGTCAACAACCAGCAATTTGCCTACATTCCGGCATGGAACGACACGCATGCCTACTCCGCCGGCGAAACCGACTCGCTGATTCTGCCGGTCTACAAGCGCCTCAGCATGTCGCTTGGAACTGTGGACACCTATCTCAACAACCCGCCGGCATCAGTGCCGCCCATTAAGCGAAACTCATTTCAGTTCACCTTCGGGGCTGCCTATACGCTGCCCGCGCCGCACTGACGCGGGCATCCAGCAAGTTATCGACTGCGCGCTTAGTGAACGTCCGCCATGGCGGCGTTGAGTCCCTGAAAGATTGCGTCGAATTTGCCGCTCTCCGCGGCGAAGCGCAGGCGCTTCACGTTTTCAACGCAGATTTCCGGCGGCGTGGGCTGCGTTTTCAAAATGTTCATCACCTCGGTAATGAATGCGGCCAGCGGCATGGCGCGCGGGTCCGACGCGCCGCTCATCAGGTCGGTCGCCACATAGGGCGGGACAAGTTCCACAACCTCCGTCGTAGTGTCCTTGAGTTGGTAGCGGAGCGAGAGCGTATAGGAATGCAGCGCGGCCTTGGTGGCGCAATACGTGGGAGTGACGGCCAGGGGAAGAAACGCGAGGCCCGACGTCACGTTGATGATGGTGGAGCGAGGCTGCTTTTGCAAGTGGGGCAGCAGCGCTGCAGTGAGGCGGATGGGACCGAGCAGGTTAGTGGTGACGATAGCTTCGGCATCGGCCACGTCTTTTTGCTCACGCAGTTTTTCAGGCCTCATGATGCCCGCGTTGTTGACNNGGCGGGGCTCTCGATGTCCAGCGTCAGCGACTTCATGCCGCGATTGGCGGTGGTGGTCTCGTCCAGCGCCTTCTGCCGCCGCCCGGCAATGACTACCTGGTTGCCGAGAGCATGCAGTGCTTCCGCCAGTCCGCGGCCAATGCCGGAGCCGCCGCCCGTGATGAGGATGGTGTTGCCGGTGAGGTTCATGGGTTTTATGTCTCCAAGAGGCATGATAAGCGCGGTGGGTCGGCAAGTCAGCGCAGAGCGGAAGGAAGCCCTGCCCGCAAACGCGAGAAGTGGCCGCCCGGCCTTTTGGCTCGCAGGGTGAAACCAGGACAGGTGGGCCGCCCGCCAAGCGGAGTGTGTCTCTCGCATTTGGCCTGGGTTTGGCCGCGAGCGATCACAGTGACTCAATGTGACCAGACAACCGCCTGCACCACTCTTAGGATCGTGTTAGAGAAGAAGTGGGACAGTCGTTACAAGGGCGAGTCCGTTTCCTCTTGCGAATGAGGTTACAACATGGAAACCGTATTGATTGTTCTGTTGGTGCTTTTTCTGCTCGGCGGCGGGGGCTGGGGATATTCGCGTTGGCGCCGCTGAGGCGAGACTTTGCGCGACTTCATCCATGCGACTCCCGGCTATTTCTTCAGCGGCTTGCGCGCAAAATAAAACAGCGAAAACGCCAGCGCCGCGAAGGCCGACACGCTGACATAGTTGTTATCTAAAAACGTGTGCGGGAAGTTAAGAATGTCGCCTTTGTCGAAGGTGGATTCGTATCCTTTTAATGCCACGCCGCACAGGCCGACGATGCCGCCGGCGGCAATCAGTCCGGATGCGAACAGGGAGCCGGGAGAGATTTCGCTGTCGGCGGATTCTAC
>PMOF01000248.1 GCA_003162495.1 Acidobacteriaceae bacterium | reverse complement strand
TTCTGCGGCCATTGGAAAACAGGTTGCTTAACTTGTCTACCTGCTGAGCCGGCAGAAGAAGCGGAATGACTTGGCAAAGAAAGTTGCGGAGCTGTTTGTAGAGGTTCTGGCCGCCGCCGGGGTGGAGCGCATCTACGGCGTGGCGGGCGATTCGCTCAACGGCATTACGGATTCGGTCCGGGCGCGGAAGGGAATCGAGTGGGCCGGGGTGCGGCATGAAGAAACAGCCGCCTTTGCAGCTGGAGCCGAAGCTGCCCTGACAGGAAAGCTGGCGGTGTGCGCGGGGAGTTGCGGGCCGGGCAATCTGCATCTGATCAATGGCCTCTACGATTGCCACCGCAGCCGCGTGCCGGTGCTGGCCATTGCGGCTCATATTCCCTCGCAGGAGATCGGCAGCGGCTACTTTCAGGAGACGCATCCTGAGCACTTGTTCAAAGAGTGCAGCCACTACTGCGAGCTGGTTTCGCATGCCTCGCAGATGCCGCGCGTGCTTGAGATTGCGATCCAGACAGCCGTGGCGAAAAAAGGCGTTGCGGTGGTGGTGATCCCCGGCGATGTGGCGCTCTCTGACGCAGTGAATCAGGACCGGCGCGTGGCCTTCACATACGCTCAGCCGGATGTGACGCCGCGCCGGGAAGAGCTCGATCGGCTGGCGGCGGAATTGAACGGCGCGAAGAAAGTGACTATCCTGGCCGGGGCAGGATGCGCGGGCGCGCACGACGAGTTGATTGCGTTGGCAGGCAAGCTTCAAGCTCCCATCGTCCACGCCATGCGCGGCAAAGAATACATCGAATACGACAACCCATACGACGTGGGCATGACCGGCCTTTTGGGATTTTCGTCGGGCTATTACGCCATGATGAACTGCGATACGCTGCTGATGCTGGGCACGGATTTTCCCTATCAGCAGTTCTATCCCAAGGGCGCGCGCATTGTGCAGATCGACATTCGCGAGGAGCAACTGGGACGTCGCAGCCGCATCGACCTTGGCGTTGCGGGGGGCGTGGCGGAAACGCTGCGCGCGCTGCTGCCGGCCGTCAAGCAAAAGAGGAGCCGTGGTCATCTGGACAAATCGCTCGACCACTATCATGAGGCGCGCAAGGACCTGGACGCGCTGGCGACAGGTAAGCCGGGGCAGCGGCCCATTCATCCCCAATACGTGGCCAGGGTAATGAATGAGCTGGCCTCGGAAGATGCCGTGTTCACCGCGGACGTGGGCACCCCCGTGATCTGGGCTGCGCGCTACCTGACCATGAACGGGCGTCGGCGGTTGCTGAGCTCGTTCAATCATGGCTCGATGGCCAACGCGCTGCCGCAGGCCATTGGCGCGCAGATTTCGCATCCCGGCCGCCAGGTGGTCACGCTCTCCGGCGATGGAGGAGTCTCCATGCTCATGGGCGACCTGTTGTCGCTGCGGCAATTGAATCTGCCCGTCAAGGTGGTTGTGTTCAACAACGGATCGCTGGGATTTGTGGAGCTGGAGATGAAGGCGACCGGTTTCCTGGACTATGCCACGAACTTGGTCAATCCCGATTTTGCGAAGATCGCGGAAGGCACCGGGATTCTCGGTTTGCATGTAGACGATCCGGAACAGGTGCGGCCCGCGCTGCAACAGGCTTTTGCGCATGACGGCCCGGCGCTGGTGGATATTGCGGTGAACCGGCAAGAGCTGGCCATGCCGCCGAGTCTCAAGCTGGATCAGATCGTCGACTTCAACCTTTACATGGTGAAGGCGATCTTGAATGGCCGCGGAGACGAGATTGTGGACCTGGCGCGCACTAATCTGTTCCGGTAGGGTGGCAGATTGTCCGCGCGCCCGCGCTCGTCCTGGGGCAGGGATGGGAAGATCCCGCTGCGAAGGTCGAGTCTCTTGTTCGCGGAGGGCGCCTAAGCGACAGCGTGCTGGAAGATGGCCGTGCGGGTCACAGAGATCACGCTGATGTCGTCTTCCTGGCCGAACTTCTGCGCGGCGGCGGCCACCTCTGCGGCGGTCTTTGACTTGCGCACCAGGTCGTGAGTGCGCTCAAAGCCGAACAGATTTCCGGCGGCGTCCATCGCTTCCATAATTCCATCCGACATCAGAACCAGCCGGTCGCCTTCGCCCAGCTTAAATCGCATCACGGACACATCGACATCAAGTGTTATGCCCAGCGGCAATGCGCCTTCAACAGCCAGCGGCTCTCCGTTCAAATAGGGAGGGATATGTCCTGCATTGGCCAGCACTACGTCGCCGTCCGCGCCGATGCGCAGCGCCAGACAGGTGGCCTGGCCATCGCCGCGTCCAATGAGGCGGTGATTCAGCGCTCGCAGCACCACGGCCGGGTCGGGAGTCCAATCCACCGTGCTTCGAATCGCTCCCACCAGAAACGCCACCATCATGCCCGCCTTGAGGCCCTTGCCGGCCACGTCGCCGGCCACAATCAGCAGGCTGCCATCCGCCTTTTCAGGAATGATCTGGAAGAAATCGCCGCCTACCGCCCGGGCGGGCCGGTATTCGCTTTCGATCACCAGCCCCGGAAGCACGGTGCGCGCTTCGGGCAGAATGACCTGTTGCACTTCCTGCGCCTGCCTCATATCCATGGCCATCAGGTATTGCTCCTGTCCCGACTTGAGAAGCCGCTTGTTGATATCCTGCGACATCAGCTGCTGCTGGCGCAACGAGGAGAGTAACCGCCGCAGCAGCAGCACACCCAGTAACACAACCAGAAGTAGATTCGAGATCTGAGCAATGGAAATCTCCAGCCCTAAAGGAAACCCACTCACCCTTAGATGCAGGATAGAATGTTCGCGTTGAAACTGTCCCAGGCCCCGCAGCGCCACGGCGGGCATGACCAGCCATCCCTCCAGCAGCCTGCGGCGCATGCCGAGAATCACGACCCATACAAGCAGCACGAAGAAAAGCACACGGACAATCAGGGAAACCACCTGGAATCCTAGCGCAACCGAATGCGGGATGAATGAAAACAGCAGTTCTCCGCCAATGGTGTTGGAGATGATCAAGATCACCGTCAACAGTGAAACGGCGCGCGGCAACCACGCGGGCCGATGGAGCCGGAACCACATCCACCACACCATCACCCACCCGGCGCAGACCAGGGGTGTGAGATAGTTGTCGCGCAGAATGGTGGGCAGCAGGGAGCCCATATAGGTGGTCCAGGAGCTGAAAGCCGACAGGGCGTAATCGGCAGCCGCCAGCATCAGCACAGACCCCATCCAGAAATAGGCCCGGTCTGTGCGATCAAACAGCAACATGCTAAAGGCCATCACCGCCAGAAGAAAATAAATGGATGCCTCAAGGGCCAACGGTGTGTAGGCGCGAATGAGCCTCTGCCAGCGAATCTGATCATTGGCCGTCACTGCGCCTGCGTCGCCAAGCAAAGGCGCATTGTGGATGCCCCCTGCATCGGGATGCTGGAGCAGGGTACTTGGCCCCACCCACACTCTGAAGGCCAGCATCATTTCCGGCGTTCCCGCATCGCCACCATCCGGCTGCGGCAATAGGAACATCGTGGGTTGCGTGTAGTAGGCGACAGGCGGCTTGCGGCTAAAGTCGCCGAAGCTGCCCAACAGTCCTCCATTGTCGAAGACCTGGTAGGCGTCGTCTACGTCAGGTGGCCCGCCCAGAGCCAGCCTGGTTCCGGCAGTAGCCTCAGCCTTGACCCGGATGCGGTACCAGGCGTATCCCGAGTAGCCGGCATGGCCTCTGGCGGTCCAGCCAGGAAGGTATCCCAGATCTCCGTTGAAGGGATCCCCATTGAACGGGTTCGCGCGGTCGGCCCTGGGCGACAGGTCCACATCCTCCCAGCCCGAGTCGTCAAACCCCGGCTCCGCCCACAACGGCGCGCGGGTTAACGGATCCTGGGGCGAGTCGCCGACGTGAAACTTCCATGGCCCGGTGAGCGGAACAGCGGATTTGCCAAGCGCGATCTCTACGTTGCCATGGTCGGCGGCGGCTGGCGCAGGTGTCTGTTGGCCCGGAGCCGGCTGGGCATTCGCCAAACTCAAACAACCAAGGTAAAGAAATATGAGAAATGCGAAGGGGAGGTGTCGGGCCAATTCGGGATACTCTTCTTTCGGGGGAGATCTCTGTTGGCAATATACCCATTCACCCGCCATGCGAGAAGCCTTCTTTTTCATGGTCCTGGCGAGGCCCTGCGGTTTGAAGGCCCGGCAACGTTCAACGCAGGAACCCGGCGATCGCGCCGACGACGATTCTTTGCTCGTCTTCGCGGAGCTCGGGAAAGATAGGCAGCGCGAGGACTTCGCGAGCGGCGCGTTCGGCTTCAGGAAAGCTCCCCTCTATGTAGCCAAGCCCTTTGAGAGACGGTTGCATGTGGAGCGGGACCGGGTAGTAAATCTCCGAGCCGATCTTGCGGGCGGAGAGGAATTCACGCAGCGAGTCGCGGCGCGCAGCGCGAATCACGTATTGGTGCCAGACGTGGCGGCTACCCGGGACCTCGCGGGGCAGCACGATGCCGTGCGCGGGAAAGGGCCCTGGCTCGGCCAAGCCGGCGGCGGCAAAGAGAGCATGATAGCGCTCGGCTACTGCGCGGCGGGCGTCGTTCCAGCC
>PMOF01000229.1 GCA_003162495.1 Acidobacteriaceae bacterium | reverse complement strand
GTGCAGTTGCACCCTCGGAATCGCGCCCCAGTTGAACTCGAAGGCCGGTCCCGTCGAATCGATCTCCGCCGGTGTGCCATCGACGCCGCCGAAGATATAGAACTCATAGTGATGCAGGTCGACCGGTACGGGATCGTCGGTCTGATAAGGAGGTCCCTGCGCCCACACCATATGAGAGACGAGCACGACCAGCAGCAGCAGAATGAATCGCGAACGCTTGCCGTTCATGGTTTCCGCCTCCCCGGCGCACCGTCACGAATCATGAAGTCCCCTCGGGTAGCACGGTCGTCCTCCCGAACACTATATATCGAAATTCGATTCTATCCAATTCAAGATCGCGCAGGCGGGGGTATATTGATCTTGTGTTAAAGGAACAGCGCCAACTTTTCTCCGGACTCATTCGGATTCACGTGCTCGTGCATGCGGCGCACGAACCCATCTTTGGACTCGCCATGATCAAAGAGCTGGCCCATCACGGCTATCGCATCGGCCCCGGAACTCTTTACCCGCTCCTGCACGGATTGGAACGCGGCGGCCTGTTGAAGTCTGTCGTCAAGACTGTCGCTGGCCGCAGGCGCAGGGTTTACCGCATCACGCCCGCTGGAAGAAGGGCTTTGCGCAAGGCCACGGTAAAAGTCGATGAGCTTTTCCACGAGCTTCACGAAGTTCATCCGCGGAAAATCTCTCCACTGCCCGACCGGTGACCCTGTCGACACATTCCCTGGCCGCGCGCCATGAGACAATGCCCTCGGCAGCTTTCCCGACCCAATTCCCCGCTGCCGGAAAACAGCACATGGCCTTAACTTCAAATATTCAGACCCTTCTTTTCGGCCGTCCGCTGGCCACCAGCGAGGAGCGCGCCGAGCACATCGGCCCCATCGCCGGCATTCCCATCTTCGGCCTTGACGCCCTCAGTTCCGCCGCGTATGGCCCGGAGGCGGCGCTCACGCTGCTCATCCCGCTGGGCCTGGCCGGCGTGCGCTACATCGTGCCGGTAAGCACTGCAATCCTGATCCTGCTGGCCATCGTCTACTTCAGCTACCGGCAGACCATCGAAGCCTATCCCCAGGGCGGCGGCTCCTACACCGTGGCCTCGCAAAACCTGGGCGCGGGCGCCGGCTTGCTGGCCGCCGCCGCATTGATGATCGACTACATCCTCACCGCGGCGGTTGGTATATCGGCGGGCGTGGGCGCGCTCATCTCCGCCGTGCCGGCCCTGCAGCCGCACACCTTGCAGCTTTGTCTCGCTGTTCTGTTCTTGCTCACCATCGTCAACATGCGTGGTGTGCACGACACCGGCGTGGTCTTCATGGTTCCCACCTACCTGTTCACCGTGACGCTGCTGATTGTCATCGGCGCAGGCGCCTGGAACGTGCTGAGCACCGGCGGCCATCCCCACCCGGTCACATCCCTGCCCCACCTGCCCGCGGCCACCGTAGCGGTAAGCCTGTGGCTGCTCCTCAAAGTTTTCTCTTCCGGTTGCACGGCCATGACCGGCGTCGAAGCGGTAAGCAACGGAGTCATGGCCTTCCGTGACGACACGCGCAAGAACGCCAAGATCACGCTCACCATCATCATCGTGCTGCTGGCCATTTTGCTGGCCGGCATTGCCCTGCTCTGCCGCGCCTACGGCATCGGCGCCACCAACCCCGACGGCCCCGGCTACGAGAGCGTGCTCTCCATGCTCACCCGCGCGGTCATGGGCCACGGCTGGTTCTATTACGTAACCATCGCCTCCGTGCTGCTGGTGCTGGCGCTCTCGGCCAATACCGCCTTTGCTGATTTTCCCCGCCTCACGCGCGTCATCGCCCTCGACGATTACATGCCCCACGTCTTCACCCTGCGCGGTCGCAGGCTGCTTTATTCCTGGGGAATCTATGTGCTCGTTGCGCTCACCGCCCTGTTGCTTATCATCTTCGGCGGCGTCACGGATCGGCTCATCCCGCTTTACGCCATCGGCGCGTTCATGGCCTTTACCCTATCGCAGGCCGGCATGGTGATGCACTGGAAGCGCCAGGGCGGCAACTCTGTGCGCATGTTCGTCAACGGGCTGGGCGCGGTCGCCACCGGCATTACCGCCGCCGTCGTCCTGGTGGCAAAGTTTGTGGAGGGCGCATGGATCACGGCCCTGCTGGTCATTGTCATGATCGTGCTCATGCGCACCGTCAAGCGCCATTACGACCGCGTGGAGCGGGAGACTGCTCTCGACAAGCCCATCGTTCCCGCCGAAGTCACCGAGCCCATCGTGATCGTGCCCATCGACCGCTGGAGCCGCATCACCGATAACGCCCTCTCTTTTGCGCTGGGCATGTCCAGCGATATTCGCTGCGTGCACGTGCAGGCCGCCGAAGTTACCGACAAAATCTGCGAGGACTGGGAACGGGATGTGGCCGCTCCCTTACGCGCTGCCGGCAAGTGCGTTCCTACATTCGAGATTCTGCAATCGCCCTATCGCTATGTGCTGGCCCCCTTGGTCGATTACGTCCTGAAGGTCGAAAAGGAATCCGAAATCCACAAAGTCTGCGTGCTGGTGCCGGAGCTGGTGGTGCGCCACTGGTGGGAGAACCTGATGCACAACCGCCGCGCCGACCTGCTCAAAGTCATGCTGCTGGTGCGCGGCAACCGCCGCATCGTGGTCATTAACATTCCCTGGTACATCGAATAAGCCTCTGCAGCAGCCCTGCTCAACCACCGCGCGCGCGAACCGCAGGCAGAATTTTTCTCCGCATGATTCCCTTCCCATCCCCAAGCCGTCACAATAAGGCGTGGCACCACGGACAATCCATCAACGCGTAGGCGCGAGGCACTGCCGCCGGGAATGCGCGCTCCGGCGAGTCATACCCGGTCGTCTCCCCTTCACCGTCTGCTTCGTTTTGGCGCTCCTGGCCTCGGGCGCGCTTGCGGCCCAGGAGTTCCCGCAGGAGCCGGCCCAGTCAACGCCGGCAACAGCTCCCCCGGTCGATCAAGTGACCGTTCATGGCGTGGTCCGTAACGCCGCCACGGGCGATCCGCTGCCACGCGCGCTGGTGCGGATTGAGGGCGACGCCGACGCCGGCGCACTCACCGACGGCGATGGCCGTTTCGAGATCCCCGGTGTGCCCAGCGGCCAGCAAATTTTTCAAGTGATCAAACCCGGCTTTGGAGA
>PMOF01000107.1:1223-5617 GCA_003162495.1 Acidobacteriaceae bacterium | reverse complement strand
CCGGCGCAAATCTCGGCGCGGGAAGCAATATCGTTCACTCCGATACCGCCGGTGAAGACCAGCATGTCCAACCCGTTCATTTCCGCCACGTAACTGCCGATCCACTTGGCGATAGTCGAAGTGAATATGTCCACGGCCAGGCGCGCATTGGCGTTGCCCGCCTTGATTGCCTCGCGGAGTTCGCGCATGTCGCTCGAAAGTCCGCTTACGCCTAGCATTCCCGCTTTCTGGTTGACCACTTTTTCCAATTGATCGGCGGCCTCTGAAGCGCTGCCAGTAGTCCCCGCAATCTTGCGCAGCATAAACAGCAGCACACCGGGATCGATATCTCCGGTACGCGTGGCGCTGACGATGCCGCCTGTCGGGGTCAGGCCCATCGACGTATCCAGCGATTGTCCGTGACGGATCGCGCAGATGGAGGCGCCATTGCCGAGATGAGCAACAATCAGCTTCTCCGGCACCTTGGGCTGCAGCGCTGAAACGATCGATTCATATGAGATGCCGTGCGCGCCGTAGCGCCTGACGCCCATGGCGGAATACTCCTCGGGGATGGGCATGTGGGTGGCGACTTCAGGCATGGTGCGGTGGAAGTAGGAATCAAGGCAAACAAAGTTAGGAATGCCGGGGAACAGGCCGATGCACTGGCGCATGATGTAGAGGGCGATGGGCGTGTGCAGCGGAGCAAAAGCCGCGTAGCGCTCCATTTCCTCGATCAGCTGGGGAGTAATGAGCTGATTTTCGAGCACGCCGGGGCCGCCGCAAACCATGCGATGGCCGATAGCCGCCGGAGCAGGGAAGCCGGCGGACTTGAGCGCGTTGGCCACTAGCGCAAAGGCAACCTCGCGCGTGGGCAGCGCCGGCGATTGATCCACCAGTTTCCTGCCGTCGGCGTCTTTGATCCAGAAACTTCCCAGGTCGGTGCCAATGCCGTCGACAGCGCCTTCATGGAGCTTGCGCCGTTCACCATTGCCAGCCTCGTAGGCTGAAAACTTGATCGAAGACGAACCGCTATTCACCACCAGCACCGGCAAAGACGCCATGGATGAAAACCTCGGAGTTAGCAGTTAGCGGCCAGGCTATTGCGTTACGATTCCGGGCCAGTTGGCAAGTTGGCGAACGAACCACGCGGGCGTGGTCCGTTTTGTCAGCAGGTTAGCGTTCGGACCAGCGCCAGTTTCTTATTTCAGGCATGTCTTCACCGTTTTCCGAAACATAAAGACGATGGCGCTGAATGGCCTCAGAGTACCATTGCTCGGCCGCGTCCACTTGCGCAGCCAACCGAGGTACGCGTTTGATCGCGTCCAGAGTCAGTTGGAAGCGATCGATGTTATTCAGCACGCACATATCGAAAGGAGTGGTCGTGGTGCCCTCTTCCTTGTAGCCGCGCACGTGCAGGTTGTCGTGGTTGTGACGGCGGTAAGTGAGCCGGTGAATGACCCACGGATAGCCGTGAAACGCAAAGACGACCGGAGTGGCGGGAGGGAAGAGGAGATCGAATTCGTCGTCCGGCAGGCCATGCGGATGCTCGGATGTGGGTTGCAATGCCATTAGGTCCACAACATTTACGACGCGGATGCGCAGATCGGGAATTCGGGCGCGAAGCAGGGTGACAGCGGCCAGAGTTTCCATGGTGGGCACGTCGCCGCAACAGGCCATCACCACGTCGGGTTTGCCATTGTCGTTCGAGGCCCACGGCCACACGCCCATGCCTGTCGTGCAGTGGGCCACCGCTTCGTCGATGGTGAGCCACTGCGGCGCAGGCTGCTTGCCGGCAACGATCAAATTGATGTAATTGCGGCTGCGCAGGCAGTGATCCGTCACCGAAAGCAGCGTATTGGCGTCGGGCGTCAGATAAATGCGCACCACATCGGCTTTTTTATTCAGCAGGTGATCGATGAAGCCGGGGTCCTGATGCGAAAAGCCGTTGTGGTCCTGCCTCCACACCAGCGAAGTGAGCAGGTAATTGAGCGAGGCGATAGGTTTGCGCCAGGGAATTTCGCGCGTCGTTTTGAGCCATTTCGCGTGTTGGTTCACCATCGAGTCGATGATGTGGATGAACGCCTCATAGCAGGAGAAGAACCCGTGGCGGCCGGTCAGGAGATAGCCTTCCAGCCAGCCCTCGCACAGGTGCTCGCTCAGCACTTCCATCACCCGCCCGGTTTCAGAAAGGTTCTCATCCACCGGCAGTGTTTCGGCCATCCAGGCTTTGCCGGTTCCGACTTCCACTTCTTCGAGACGGTTTGAGGCTGTTTCATCGGGGCCAAAGACGCGGAAGTTCTTCTGGTCCTTGTTTGCTTCCATCACCGCATGCAGCAGATGACCCAGTACGCGCGTGGCCTCGGCGTCGGAGGCCCCGCGGCCCTCAATCTTTACAGCAAAATCGCGGAAGCTGGGCACATTAAGCGGCTTCAGGAGGAGCCCGCCATTGGAGTGTGGATTCATGCCCATGCGCAGCCTGCCTTTGGGCGCTATGTCGGCGAGATCGGCACGAAAATGGCCTTGCTTGTTGAAGAGTTCCTCGGCCTTGTAACTCCGCATCCACTCTTCAAGCTGGCGCAGATGCTCCGGGTTCTCCCGGATCTTGTCGAGCGGGACTTGATGAGCGCGCCACGTTCCCTCCACAGGTTTGCCGTCTACGAATTTGGGGCCGGTCCAGCCTTTGGGTGTGCGCATGATGAGCATAGGCCACGCCGGGCGCTTGGTTGTTCCGGTCTCGGTGACGGCGGCGCGGGCTGCTTTTTGAATGGCGGCGATGCGGTCCAGCATGGTATCGAACACTGCTGCCGCCTGCTGGTGCATCAAGGCCGGGTCATGGCCTTCGAGCGTGAAGGGCTCATAGCCGTAGCCGCGCATCAGCTCTTCAAGCTCGGCGTGCGGAATGCGCGCCAGGACAGTTGGGTTCGCGATCTTGTAGCCGTTCAGATGGAGAATGGGCAGGACAGCGCCGTCGGTTGCGGGGTTCAGAAATTTGTTGGAGTGCCAGCTTGTGGCCAGCGGTCCGGTTTCCGCTTCGCCATCGCCCACCACGCAGGCCACAATCAGGTTCGGATTGTCAAAAGCCACGCCGTAAGCATGCACCAGCGAGTAGCCCAGTTCGCCGCCCTCGTGGATGGAGCCTGGCGTCTCCGGAGCTACGTGGCTGGGAATGCCGTAAGGCCAACTGAATTGCCGGAAGAGCCGCTTGATGCCATCCTTGTTTTGCTCGATGTGCGGATAGATTTCAGAGTACGAACCTTCGAGGTACGTGTTGGCCACCAGGCCTGGGCCGCCGTGGCCTGGACCAATGATGTAGAGCATGTCGAGGTTGCGCTCGCGGATGAGGCGATTCCAGTGAACATAGAGAAAGTTGAGCCCCGGTGTGGTTCCCCAGTGGCCCAGCAGACGCGGCTTCACATCGTCGAGAGTGAGCGGCCGCTCGAGCAGGGGATTGTCTTTCAGATAAATCTGGCCTACAGACAGATAGTTGGCGGCGCGCCAATAGGCGTCCATTTTTGCCAGGAGCTCCGGACTGAGGGGGCTTTTGCTTGCTTTTTCTTTGCTCACGTTGCACCTCGCAAAGGGAATTTGCGTGCCAATAAAAGCCTAGCAGCCGCAGGTTACAGTCGTGGGTGATTCGAGTCACAAGCGAAGGGGACGGATGCCCGCTTGGTGGGACTGGCGCGCTCATCCATTCTCAGCAGAAATCCGCTTCCAAGGATGTGCTGAATGGACCTTGACATGGTTGCTGCCAAAGGTCTTCAAATCAAAAATAGCGCTTGAGCTTAAGGATTTGCGATTCAAAGCCATACCAGAGGGCAGTAGCTACTGCGGTAGTAGCCAACAGCCTGAAGGCCACCACGGCCAGGTTTCCGGCGGTTCCATAGCGGTCCATGCGGAGGTCGAACCATCCGAAGTAAATGAATACGGCGATGTGTGTCATGTAAAGACCGTAGCTGATACGGCCGTAGAAGGCGAGGGGTCCGCGTCGCACCGCTGCGTTGAGAGGATTCCGTGCCCCGGTCGAGGCGATCGAAGCCAGCAGCGCGCCGGCGAACGCGACCGCCAGCGCGGAGTCGAGAAAAGCCGTGCCGGCGGCGACGGTGGCCACCGCGCAGAATCCTACCGGCATGGCAGCCAAGCCGATCCACAGCCAGGCGCGACGGCTCAGCGCGACGGTATGGAGTGCCAGCGCCAGCAGACTGCCCAGGGCGATGCCATCGAGATGAGTGAGCGTGTGCGTGGGCGTGATCCAGGACCAATGACTCATGCGCAGCAGCGGAGAGGCCACCAGCGCAGTGGTGAGAACAATGGCCAATGCCCAGGGCCAGCGCAGAAAACGCACCAACGGCGCCCACAGAAAGTAATACTGTTCCTCGATGGCCAGCGACCAGGTGGGGCCGAGAGCGGGAGGCAAT
>PMOF01000107.1:0-1183 GCA_003162495.1 Acidobacteriaceae bacterium | reverse complement strand
ACCAGCACCAGCACATACACCGGCCAGATGCGCAGAGCGCGGCGGGCATAGAAGTTGCGGAAGTATCGAGGTTTACCGCGCGCCTCTAGCAGAATCGAAGTAATCAGGAAGCCGGAGAGAACAAAGAAGAGATTGACTCCGGCCCAACCCCACAGGCTGGCGTAGTGAATCCACGTGCCCTCCAGGCGCGGGTGGCAATGGTAAATCACCACCGATAGAACGGCGAGACCGCGCAAGCCCTGTAACTCGGGGATGTAAGCGGGCAGCCAGTTTGGGCGTTGGATGGGCAAGTTAGCGAGTTAGAGTGTTAGCGAGTTAGCGAATCGGCCCCACGAGGGCCGATTCTGTTAGCAGAGTTAGCGAGTCCGTCAGGGCCGAGTTATCCAGCCGCCAGTTGTTTGGCTCGCTCGGTGGCGCGCATCACAGCTTTGATGAGGGTGACGCGCAGGCCGCCTTCCTCCAACTCCAGAATGCCGTCGATGGTGCATCCTGCGGGGGTGGTCACGGCGTCTTTCAGCAGGGCCGGATGGTAGCCGGTTTCAAGCACCATCTTGGCGGCGCCGAATGTGGTTTGCGCGGCCAGTTGCGTGGCGATTTCGCGGGGCAGGCCCACCTTGACCCCGGCCTCGGCAAGAGCCTCAATGATGATGTAGATGTAAGCCGGGCCGGAGGCTGACAGGCCGGTGACCGCGTCCATGTGTTTCTCGTCGACAATCACGGTGCGGCCCACGGTCTCGAAGATGCGCTGAGCCAGTTCCATCTGCGTGGCGGACACGAAGCGCCCGCGGCAAAGGCCGGCCGCGCCCGCGCCCAGCGCCGAGGGCGTATTGGGCATGGCGCGAATGACGCCGATTTCGAGACCCGCTGCTTCCTCAATGGCGCCGGTTTTGACCGAGGCCGCAAAGGAGACCAGTGTCTTGGCCTTGGTGAGTGCAGGACGAATCTCGGCCATCAGGTCCGGCACTTGGAACGGCTTGACGCCCAGCAGAATCAGGTCGGATTGGCGGGCCGCTTCAAGGTTATTGGTGCTCACGTCCACACCCCACTGGGTGCTGAGCGCGATGGCACGCTCGGCGTGGCCCACAGTGGCGCGGATCTGGTCGGGAGCAAACAGGTTCTGCTTCAGGAAGGCCTGCAGCAGAATGCCGCCCATCTTGCCGGCGCCGAGAACGGCCACGCGGAC
>PMOF01000246.1 GCA_003162495.1 Acidobacteriaceae bacterium | reverse complement strand
GGACGGCCCAATGCAGGTGCGGACCGGTGACGCGGCCGGTGGCGCCGCTGAGGCCGAGGCGCTCGCCGGTAGCCACGCGCTGGCCCTCATGCACGTCGATGCGGCTGAAGTGCATGGAGAGCGTGAACAGGCCCAGGCCGTGGTCGATGATGACGCAATTTCCTTCGTAGTAAAGCGGCCGGGCGAGCACTACGATTCCACTGTTGGCGGCGTGCACCGGCGTGCCCATGGGTGCGCGAAAATCCATCCCTTTGTGAATGCTGGCCAGCTTGCCGTTGAACATGCGGCGGACGCCGAAGCTGTCCGTGGGCCGGCTGGCTACCGGTGCGCGAAAGCTGGCGGACCACAGGGGCTCAGGCGCACTTGCCGCATAGACCGTGGCTTTGAGCGCGCTTTCGGAGGCAATCTGTTGGAGCGCTTCGGGGCCTGGCTCGACAAATTGTGGCGGCACGGTGAGCGAGCCGGTGCGGTAAGGTGCGGGGTGGATCTCGACTGTGCGGGTCAGGTCGTGGACGCTGCCGTCAGTGAGGTGAACGGTGATCTTCAACTGCGAAGGTCCCGCGGGGGCTTCGACATCCACGCCGGCAAGAGCGAACCACGCGCGCCCGTCATGGCCGCGAAAGAAATCGACTTTGCGACCGAGCCACTCGCCGTCTACCGCTGCAGCGTCGACAGCTTCTACGCGGATCAGCTCCGGCGAACCGGCCTCGACCAGGGCTGGAGTGACGGTGGGCGAGGGAGGCTGCGCGCATGCATAACTCGACGCGAGTGCCAGCAACGGAACCAGAGTCACGAACCAACAGGACAAGCGCAGGCCGGACAAGAACGAACCGCGGAATCGCATCCAGTTCAGCATAACGGATGTAGTGGCCAGCGTAACGGAGTGTAACCTTCGCGCGTCAGCCGCCATCCTATAGAAGTATGAGATTCCCAACACACCGGCCGGCACGTATTGTTTACCTGTTTCTGCCCGCCGCCCTCGTCGCGGGATGGTTGCACTTCTCCGATTTCAGTCATTCAACGGGAGTCGCCGCGGCCACAGGGGACGCAGACCAGCGCCAGCCCGTTCTGGTGGAACTCTTCACGTCAGAAGGATGCTCGAGCTGCCCGCCCGCTGACGCCTTGCTGGCCCGGCTGGATGCCACCCAGTTTGTGGCGGGGGCGCAGGCGATCGTGCTCAGCGAACACGTGACCTACTGGAACGACCTGGGCTGGCGCGACCCCTTCTCGATGGACGCGATGACCGAGCGCCAGCGGCAATACGCGAGCCGGTTCGGGCTGGACTCGGTTTACACACCCCAGGCGGTGATCGATGGCACGACCGATGTGGTGGGCAGCGACTCCACCGCGCTCAGCAGAGCGGTTGCGCGCGCCGCGGTGAAGCCGAAGGCAGAGCTGGTGATCGAAAATGCCCAATGGACCGGGGATGCGATTCATTTCACGGTGCGATCCGCCGCGCGGTTCCAAGGCAGGCTGATGGCCGCATTGGCCGAGGATGAGACGCACTCGTCCGTTGCCAGGGGAGAAAATGCGGGGCGCACGCTTCATCATGTGGCCGTAGTGCGCGTCCTGCAAACGATGAGCGAAGGAGGCGCCGATGGACGCCTGCTTACTTTGCAGCTCCCCACCCAAGGCAGTTCGATCGGGCAAAACGCAGGGTTGCGCATGGTCGTCTTTCTGGCCGACCACACCTCTGGCCGCATTCTGGCTGTTGCCGAACGTGAGATTACCCGATAACCCTGCGGCGAGCGGGCAGACAGCCGCACGGGCAACGCGTCTGAACTTTATCGAGCACAGCAAGCGGAAAATCCACCGATTGATTCCGGCTGTCAAAGGGGACGCATGAGGGTCTAGAATTCCTGTATGACCGATCGCATGTCTCTCACCCTCGCCCAGGCCGATCCGGATGTGGCTGCCGCTCTTGACCAGGAAACTCTCCGCCAGCACGAGGGGCTGGAGATGATTGCCAGCGAAAACTTTGTCTCCGAGGCGGTGCTGGAGGCGGCGGGCTCGATTTTTACTAACAAATATGCCGAGGGCTACCCTGGGCGGCGCTACTACGGCGGCTGCGAGTATGCCGATGTGGTGGAGAATCTGGCGCGCGACCGGGCTAAGCAGATTTTCGGCTCGGCTCATGTGAACGTGCAGCCACACTCCGGATCGCAGGCCAACGCGTCGGCCTACGCGGCTGTGCTGCAGACGGGCGATACGATTCTGGGCCTCGACCTGGCGCATGGCGGCCACCTGACTCACGGGCACAGGTTGAGTTTCAGCGGCAAGCTTTATCGGCCCACGTTTTATCAGGTGCGGCGGGATACGGAGCTGATCGACTACGACGAGCTGGAGGCGATTGCGGAGCGGGAACGGCCCAAGGCCATTATTGGAGGCGGCAGCGCCTATCCGCGACTGTGGGACTTTGCGCGCATGCGGCAGATCGCGGACAAGGTGGGCGCGGTCTATATCTTCGACATGGCGCACATCGCAGGCCTGGTGGCCGGAGGCGTGCATCCCTCGCCCGTGCCGCACGCGCACATTACTACGACCACGACGCACAAGACGCTGCGCGGACCGCGCGCGGGCATGATTCTATGCGGGCAGGAACTGGCAGCGGCGGTGGACAAGGCGGTGTTTCCGGGCCAGCAGGGCGGCCCGCTGGTTCACATTGTGGCCGCCAAAGCGGTGGCCTTCGCCGAGGCACTGCGGCCGGAGTTCAAAACCTACGCCGCGCAGATTGTGGCTAATGCGCAGGCGCTTGCCTTGAGTCTGAAGGAAGCGGGCTTTCGCATCGTCTCCGGCGGCACGGATAATCACTTGATGCTGGTGGATGTTTTTGAAAAGGGGATTCTCGGCTCAGAGGCCGAGGTGGCGCTGGGCAAGGCGGGGATCACGGTGAACAAAAACGCGATTCCCTATGACACGAATCCGCCGTTGAAGCCATCAGGCATTCGCGTGGGCACGCCGGCCATGACGACGCGGGGCATGAAGGAGCCGGAGATGCGGCAGATTGCCGCATGGATTACCAGGGCTCTTGAGTTACGCAATGATGATGCGGCCCTGGAGCACATTCGCCGCGAGGTTGCTGAGTTAGCGAACCAGTTCCCGCTGTATGCATGGCGGCGTGCGCCGATTGCCGTGAGCGTTTAGCATATTCCTGTGGCGAGATTCGGGCGCTAGACCGAAATCTAAGGCGTAACTCAAGAAAAATTAATGCGCAGCAACTTGCGCCACGGCTTGGGGTTCGATTTATTGTTATTGTTGATGACCCATAACCTGGCATGGGATCGCTGATTGGTTGTGGGCATCGGGAGGGTAACTATGAAAGCCAGTTATCTAGCATGTGCTGCATTGCTTGTTCTTGCAGTTCCGGGGATTGCTCAGCAACACGACGCGAAGCAACAGGGCGCGAATAATGGAGCGCGCCAGGCGCATCAAGCGCCTCCGGTGCGCGGGCCCAAGGCCTACACAGGCGTACCGAAGGCGGGCGGTACGAACCGTAACTACAGCGACAAGGATGGCCACCCCAATGCACCCCACGTGGATGGGAAAACCTGGGTGGGCCACGACACGGGCCGCGAAGATGCGAACTATCACCTCGACCAACCCTTTGCCCATGGCCGGTTCACGGGCGGTTTCGGCCGCGAACATGAATGGCATCTGGGCGGCGGCGGGCCGGGCCGCTTCTGGTTCAACGGCTGGTACTGGGACGTGGCGTCCTTTGATGTCGGCTTTTGCAATGGGTGGGATTGGAACTCCGACGACATTGTGATCTATGACGACCCGGACCACATCGGCTGGTACCTGGCTTATAACGTGCGGCTCGGCACCTATGTGCATGTGGAGTATCTGGGAACGTAGGTTCAAGGTAAGCGAATTCGAAACAAACAATGAAAGGGGATAGGCCGTTGGGCCTTTCCCCTTTTCTTTTTGTCGATGAATCTGTTCGCCGGGCCAAGAATGTACATTCCTGGCCGCGAGGCGATAAGATGGTCAGTCCGCTCGGAGCATCCGGCTGCGCAGGATGAAATGCGGCCTTGATTCAATTCGATTTCCCATCGATGAGGTTCTGCGATGAAACATCCGCACGTCCGCTTGTTCGCACGCGCCACGGAATTTTTCCCTTACAAGATCGTCTTGTCCGGATTGATTGTTGCGCTCGTCGCCGTTACGGCTGCGTGGGCCGCACCTGATTCGACGCCCCCCGCTACGACCATGGTGCTGACCGGCGCGGACCGGAGGGCGGCTACATCGCTGAATGGGGACTGGGGGGCGATTGTCGATCCCTATTTTTCCGGACTCTTTAGCTTTCATCACGTGGAGAAGAAGAACGGGTGGTTCCTGAACCAGAAGGCCAAGCCGGGCGATACAGGGCCGACCGAGTATAACTTTGCCATTGCGCCGAAACTCAAGGTGCCGGGCGACTGGAACACGCAGCGCGAGTC
>PMOF01000134.1 GCA_003162495.1 Acidobacteriaceae bacterium | reverse complement strand
TACTCCCGCAGGTCGCGCGTTTGATCGCGCACCGGAGCATATGCGAATTCGAGATCGTTCAACGACGACATATTCTGCTCTCATGACCTGACTTGGATTTAATTTGACTTGACTTCAATTTGAGATGACCCGATTTCGATTTGGTATTACCCGGCTTTGATTTGAACTGTTGAACCAGCGTCCCATCGACTGCTCCAGAATAACACCGCGCTGGTCGCGGCGAATTCGGCCCCGGTCCTCCCGGAGGGAGGAGGCGAAAATAGCCCAGGGTGAAACCCTGGGATAGCCCACGGAAGAGCTTTTTCCGCCCCAGCGGGGCGGTGTGAGGCACAAACAGAATCCGCGTCCCCGCCACGCGCATTGGCGACATCGTTCATGGCCGCCGAGCGGTCACGCCAGACACGGCAATGCGCCTGGCACGCTTCTTCGGCAACAGTCCGGAGTTCTGGCTCAACCTCCAGCAGATGCACGACCTGTCCAAGGCCCGGCTTGAACTGAGCAAGACCATTGAACGCGACGTTGAAGCCTACGCCGGGGCGTGAGTGGATTGGATTGAGGAAGAAATCCCAGGTCCCAGAAGTGGGACCTGGGGCACGCAATCGTTTTGGGGTGGTCAGATATGGGCCACCCGCCGGACGCAGGAGATTGGCGTGCGCGTGACGCTGAGGGCAACGCGGATGGATATTCTGCGACTGATTGCAGACGAAGGGGTAAGGTTGATTGCGTTGGACGGGCTGCTGGGGCTGGGTGCGGCGCTGGCCACGGCGCAACTGCTCAAGAGCCTGATGTTCAATGTGGGCCCCTATGATCCGCTCACTTATGCGGCTGTTGCATTGTTGCTGGCGCTTGTGGCGCTGGTGGCCACGTTGATCCCTGCGCGGGCGGCGATGAAGGCGGAGCGGTGGTGGCGCTGCGGTATGAGTAGCATGGAACGGGAACGAGGGAGAGTTTCCCGTAGAATCCGCGTGCGTTTTTGCCGGTGTAACTGTTTTTTCATCCATGCCGCGTTATTCGGGCTAAAGTAATAGGAACTGGACAGTGATTTGATGCCCCGAGTCATATGGAATCTCGTCCTCTTCATAGCGGCGCTCGCCTGCCAGTGGTGCGCCGCGCAGGATGCGGCTGTGGGGACCGCGCTGCCTAACTCCGGAATCACCGTTCGGCTTGAGGCGCACAACGGCCAATCTCAATTCAAAGTTGGCGATCCCATAACGGTGGACCTAGTGTTCACGAGCGCGACGGCTGGCTATTCCGTGGATACGAATGAGAACCCTTACCTGCCGTCGGGAGACATAGTCTATGTTTCGCCTGATGGCGGATGGATGCGGTCGCAGCAGAGCCAGAGTGGAAAGAGCCTGGACGGCAATGCCCTGGTGACGCTCGGGAGTGAGCCGGTGCGGGTGCCGGTGCTGATCAATCGAACGGTCCTTTTCGAGCAGCCCGGCCATTATGAAGTATCGGTTGCTTCCGAGCGATTGACCGCAATTTCGACATGGGGTCGTCGATTGTCGCCCATTGAAGACTGCAATCCCTGTGCGGCGACAAACGCGGTGGGGATCGATATTGTTGCGCGTGGTGCGGCAGAAGAGACGGAGCTGGTCGCATCACTTTCCAGTGAACTGGAGGCAGCCAAGGAGCAAGTGCCGCGACCTGAATTAACAGAGTCGCAGAAGAAGACTATGCAGGATGTGGAAGCGCAACTGAGTGCCGCGGATTCATCCGAAGAAGGCCAGAAACGCATGAAGAGCCTGTTGCCGAAGCTCAACGAGATCGGCACGGAGCAAATGGCCGCGATCGAAAAAAGGCAAGCGGACCTGCTCCTTGCGGCACAGCGGCTGGCATGCCTTGAAGGCGATGAGGCAGTTCGCGCGAAAGTTCATTTCATTGCCGCCGCTGAGGAATCGGATGAAGAGACTCGGATCGGATTGATCCTGGTGAATGGGCTGTCCAATTCGCGCAATAAGGAGCTTCAGCTCAATCTGCTTGAGGCAGCGTGGCGCGATCCGAACAATCTTCCAAGGTACGAGTTGCATGAGGCTTTGCGTGCCGCACGAGATTTGGCGACGGATGGGATGGTGAAGATAGGTGAGTTTGCGGGTACAGAGGAAGAGCGCAAGGCGGCTGTGAAGCGGTACCAGGCTGACTTGGATGTAATCATCGGCACTCTGCCGGAGCGCAGCGAGTCAAACCGCACGCAGACCATTCAAATTCTCAAGAGGATTGCCATACCGAACCCATTCAACGAATAAAAGATGCTCCCGCTATGCTTGCGAGGCTACGCCACCTTGACCTCATCGAGCAGATCAGGGTGACGATCCAGCACTTTGAGCAACTTCATCAGGGCCAGCGACGGCTTAGTCTTGCAGTTCTCGTAACGCGAAAAAGCAACGCCGCCGTTTGCCAATCATTACCACGCGCCAGCGCATAATCATCGCATGGTCTACCCCAACCAAAATCTCATTCTTTCCGCCGGAAATGGTGACCCCACCCCCCCCATACCGCCATCCGTTCGCACTTTCCGCTCTCTCCTACGGCTCAACTAGATGATAAAAAGCAACATAGAAAGACGACCCATGCCAAAAGCAATGCACAAATCGGCCCAGAAATGCCCAGTTCTTGCATAAAAACCCCTGTTTTCGCACTCAAAAGGTGCGAAATCGTACCCCAAAAGCCTACGATTTTGCAGCCTGGGCGATGGCCCACGCAAGCAACAGTTTTCTCCCCGACCAGCCAACCAACCCCAAACTCACGACGGCACAAATCCACCCAAACACATCGCCATGCTCCGTGTAGAACGTAACGTCGTCCCGAAATCCGTACCGCGCCGGCAGCGCGTCCACCTGGTGACGCGGAATGCTTTGCCGCACCCTTCCATACGGGTCGATCGCCGCCGTCACACCGTTGTTGGTGTCGCGCAAAATCCAGCGCCGGTTTTCGATGGCCCGCATGCGCACCATGTTCAGGTGCTGCCACGGCGCGCTCGTGTCCCCGTACCAGCCGTCGTCGCTGATATTCACCAGCACCTCGGCGCCGGCCTTCGCAAACTCGCGCACTTCGTCGGCAAACACTGCTTCATAGCAGATGAAAACTCCGTAGCGGCGTCCGCCCAGCAAGAACACCTTGCGCTCATCGCCGCGCGTGAACGAAGACACACGGCCGGTCAGCTTGCGCGCAAACGTGAGCCAATGCTGGAAAGGCACATACTCGCCGAAAGGCACCAGATGAATCTTGTCGTACCGGCCAACGCGCGCCCCGTCCGCTCTCACAACCAGCGCCGAATTGTAGTCGCGCCATGCCTGCTCATCGGTGGAGTAGTCCGCGCCTACGTTGCCCACCACCAGCGGCGCGTGCTCGTCGGCGGTAATCTTCGTCGTCGCCTGCTGAAAGCGCGCGTCCGTCTCGAAGAACGGCGCGGGCGATTCAGGCCAGGCCACCAGGTCCGGCGGCGCAGTGTCCGCTGTGCAATCCATTTCGCCGTTCGGCGCGCCCGATTGCGGAATGCCATCGATGAACGTCTTGCATCGTTCCGAGCCCAGGCGAATGAACTCCGCAATGTGCTGGTCCCATTCGCCGGGTCCCATCCACCTGCTGTCGCTTCCTACATCCAGATTCGGCTGGATCAACACCGCAGTCACCGTCCCTGCCGGTCTCGGAGGCGGCAAAAAAATCCCCGCCGCGCCGGCCAACATCAAAACCACTCCGGCGATCGCCCATGGCCGCGGTCCCTGCAGGAATGGTCTTGGCGGACACCGTTCCAGTACAAAACCGCCGGCGATCAGCGCATTCACGCCAACCAGCGCAAAGCTGATGCCGTACACGCCGGTCCACGGCGCCAGTTGGTTCACCAGCGCATTGTCCACTTGCGAATAGCCAAGTTGATCCCACGGCACAGAGGTGATGCGCGAAGCGGCCAACTCCAGCCCGGCCCATAGAATCGGCGCCGCTGCCAGCGCCAGCCGTGTGCTGCCAGTGGCCTGCCGCACCAGCGCCACCCCCAAACCAAAAAGTCCAAAATAAAGTCCCAGCACCAGGCTGAATCCAAGCAGCAGCAGCGTGGGCGCAAAGGGCGGCATGTCGCCGTAACGGCCCATCACATCGCGGACCCAATAGCAGTTTCCCGTGTACCAGAGAACGCCGCACAGGTAAGCCAGCAGGAAGGCTTGGCGCAGCGAAACCTGCCTCTCAGTCCCTGCGCGGAACAGGATCGCCCACAGGAGCGGCACCAAACCAAACCAGGCGAAAATGCTGCGACCCACCGGCAGCGGCCCAGCCAACGGAAAAGGCAGCTCCAGCAGCCCCGCGGAAAGACCGGCTGCGGCCCACAGCATCCATAGCTTCCAATTCCATCTCTTCAAGGCTTCGCGCTGCATACAGGGCCGAGTTTATCGCATCAGGCGCCTAGCTCCGGCCCCAACTCTGTCGCCTTCGGCCCCGTATCCGCCACCGGACGCCGCGAAAACGCGCTACAATCTGCATATGTTCTTCGCAAAACTGGGCATGCATATTCTGGAAGCCATGTTTTTCGTCGGCCTGATCGGTTCTTCCGTGGTGGTCTTCATCAGCTTCATCGAGGACGGCAAAGAGCTCTTTGGCGAGGATGAGCCCATTCTCCCGCGGGCGGAGACTAAACCATAGTCGAGATACAGGTACGATGATTTTCATTGACTCCCCTCTTAATCAGACATAAACTCACCGCAGGGCGGGCGAAGATTGACGCCCTCTGGACCCTAAAATGCCGGCCATCGCGCCGGCACTCTCACGATGGCATCCACTCGAACCACCGTAGCCCCACCCTCAAACCGCGTGCGGCTGATTGTGGCATCCTCCGTGATGCTCACGTTCATCTCCTTTTGGCGAGCCGCGGCCATTGTTCTTTGCGATCTTGGCTCCTCTGCCTTTTATGCCGGGGGCATCGCGGAAGAAGCAGTAGGCGCGGCAGCCCCATGGTTCATCCTCGGCATCATGCTGTTCAGCTTTGCGGTGCGCGCGGTTTATGTCGAAAGCTGTTCGATGTTTACCCGCGGCGGCGTCTATCGCGTAGTCAAGGAGGCCCTGGGCGGCACCTTTGCCAAGTTGAGCGTCTC
>PMOF01000086.1:1973-12443 GCA_003162495.1 Acidobacteriaceae bacterium | reverse complement strand
AAAGCGAAAGAGCTGCTGGGTCATGCATTTGATGAAATAAAGGCGGCGGCCATAGCGGCCAATCATCACTAGATCGCGCATCCGCTCAGTTCTCGGCTCACCTCGGAGAGAACGGTTCATTTCGATCCAATCAGTACGCGCAAAGCCTCCGGCGTGGCCCACGCAGGCGCTCCGGGGAAGCGTTTCACCTGAACCACGCCCGCTTCCGATCGGTATCAGCATCCCGCGAAAGGGGCCTCGGTTTCGGCCCTCCCGCGTCGGTCTCCTGATCTCAATTCTCCGATCTCTGTTCTCTGGGGTTCGTTCTATACTGACGCCAAGCCTATGCGCACTCGCATCTTGCCAGCCCTCTTGCTGTTCACCGTCCCAACCTTTTGCTGCGCCCAACCCGCCTCCGTGCCCGCTTCCAAAACCATGCCCAATCCAGACCAGGTCCATCGCTCCGCCATCGTCATTGACACTCACGCCGACACACCGCAGCGCTTCCTCGATGAACATTTCGATTTATCCGACCCGCTCGGCAGCGGCAACTTCAATCTGGACACCGTCCACAAGGGCAACCTCGGCGCGGAGTTCTTCTCCATCTGGGTCGATCCCGTTCCCAACCAGGGCCACTATGCCCTCCGAACCCTGGAGCTGATCGACTCCGTCAAGCAACAAGTCGCTAAACACCCTGGCCAGATCGAGTTCGTCACCTCTCCGGCAGGCATTGAGCAAGCTCATCGCGATCATAAGCTGGCCGCGCTCATGGGCATTGAAGGCGGCCACTCCATTGAGGACTCGCTCGCCTTGTTGCGGATGTATTACGACCTCGGCGTGCGCTACATGACCCTCACCTGGGCCAATTCAACGGACTGGGCAGACAGCTCCGGCGACATTGACGACCCATCCGTTCCGCACAACAAGGAGGGCCTGACCGAGTTCGGCAAAGACGTGGTCTATGAGATGAATCGCCTGGGCATGATGATCGATATTTCGCACGTCTCAGATCACACGTTTTATAGAACCCTGGTCATTACCCGAGCCCCGATCATCGCCTCGCATTCGTCCGCGCGCGCCCTCTGCGACTCGCCCCGCAACATGACCGACGACATGCTCCGCGCCGTCGCCAACTCCGGCGGACCCAACTCCAAAGGCGGCGTCATCGACGTCAACTTCTATTCCGGCTTCATCTCGCAGGATTGGCGCAACGCACAGAAGGCCATTGAGCCTGAAGTCAATAAGGCCGTCGCAGACCTCAAAGCCAAATACAAAGCTGAAGGCAAAGAGGCGCCTCATTCCGAAATCGAAAAGCTGCAACGCTCCTACGCCGATCGCATTCCGCGGCCGCCGCTTTCCATGGTCATTGACCACATCGATCACATCGCAAAAGTCGCCGGCATCGACCACGTTGGCCTCGGCTCCGACTTCGATGGCGTTAGCGGCCAGCTCCCCGAAAGCCTGGATTCACCAGCCGGTCTGCCCAAGATCACTGCAGCCTTGATGGCCCGCGGCTACTCCGCCGAAGACTGCCGCAAGATCCTCGGCGGCAACCTTCTCCGCGTCTTCCGCGAAGTTGAAGCGGTTTCCAAAGAACTCCAGGCAGAAAATCGTCCCAGAATCACTGACAAACAGCCCTTCGACAAGCCGCAAAAGTAGCGTGCCGGACGCCTGAGAGCCCGCCCTGCGCGCAGTCGTCGCCCCGTGCGCAGTCGAAGAAAGACTCGATTTTGAGTTGTGGAAAATCGCGAACCTGAGACCTTCCTTCGGCCATCAGCTCGCCTTGGAAGCTTCCTGCGCCGCATAAACCTCTTTGGCGCGGTCCAGCGCGGCCTGAATGTTCTCCACGATGTTCTCTTGCCCAACGCGATCGACAAATCGCCCCCCACTCAGCAATTTGGATGGCTGCTGCATTGCTCCGCAAAGCAACAGGGTTCTGCCTGATTCGTGCAGGCGCTTGGCAAAACTTTCAATTGCGTGAATGCCGGTGGAGTCGATCGCTGTCATGTTCCGCAATCGGATAATCACCACCGGAGCAAAGGCCTCAAGGTTGACGGTCGCCTCCACCAGCTTCTCGGTGGTGCCGAACAGAAATGGACCGTGAATGCGAAGCAGTGTGACGTAAGGCGGAAGAATGCGCCCTTGCAGCACATGGGGCAGGCCGTCGCGAATGTACTCGTCTGTTACTGGCGACACGGTGGTGGTTTCAGCCACGCGGTAGATATAGAGCAGCGCGGCCAGCGCCAGCCCCACTCCCACGGCCACCGTGAGATCGGCGAACACCGTGAGCCCAAACGTCACCAGCCAAA
Organism: Acidobacteriaceae bacterium; assembly: GCA_003162495.1. GTDB lineage: Bacteria > Acidobacteriota > Terriglobia > Terriglobales > Acidobacteriaceae > Telmatobacter. The sequence continues at coordinate 10,155 of PMOF01000086.1, read as the reverse complement.
CCGAGATTGCCGCCAGGTCCATTTGCAGAATCGCGCCGATTTCTTTCCACTCGCCCATGTTGTATGCCACCACAAACAGCACGGCAGCCAGCGCGGTCAACGGTATATAACTCGCCAACGGCGCCGCCACCAGCAGAATGCCCAACAGCGTAAGCGAGTGCACCATTCCGGAAACGGGAGAGCGAGCTCCTGCTTTGATGTTGGTTGCGGTGCGCGCAATGGCGCCCGTTGCGGGAATGCCCCCGAACATCGGAGAAATAATATTGGCAACTCCCTGCGCCACCAGCTCCACATTTGAGTTGTGCCGGTCGCCTGTCATTCCATCGGCCACCACCGCCGACAGCATGCTCTCCAGCGCAGCCAGCAGCGCGACTGTCAGGGCGGATGGAATCAAGGGCAAAATGTGTGCCGCGTGAAAATTGGGAATCGCGAAAGGTGGAAACCCGCGCGGAATCCCACCGAACTTGCTGCCGATCGTTTCCACGGGAAGATGAAACAGCACGCTCACCCCGGTGCACACAAGCACGGCCACGATCGATGCCGGTACTCGCCTCATCACGCGTGGCAGCACCACCAAGATCAGCAGTGTGCCCAGCCCCAGTGCGAGCGCCGACAGGTTGACGCTGGCAACATGCGCAACCAGCAACTTCATCCGAGGCAAAAATTCGCTTGGCGCGGCGCCGGTGCGCAGCCCCAAAAAGTCCTTGATCTGCGTAGATGCGATCAAAATAGCAATGCCGTTGGTAAACCCGATCACCACCATGCGCGGGATAAAACGCACCGCGGCGCCGAGCCCCGTCAATCCCATCAGCAGCAGCACTACGCCCGCCATCAGCGTGACCAGCGCCAGGCCGCTCATGCCAAAGCGGGCAACAATGCCGGCCACAATCACCACAAAGGCTCCCGTGGGCCCGCCGATCTGGGTGCGCGAACCACCCAGCGCCGAGATCAGGAAGCCGGCCACAACCGCCGTGTAAAGACCCGCCTGTGGAGTCACTCCGGACGCAATGCCGAAAGCCATCGCCAGCGGCAAAGCAACCAGCCCCACCGTGATCCCCGCCAGCAGATCGTGCAGAAACATCTGGGCCGAGTACGACCGTAAGGCCAGAATCGATTTAGGCAAATTTGGATTGCTTATGGACATCGTCACTCTTCATAGTACGCAAATCAATATCGATAGCCGTGATCGCTAATGCACACACCTTGAGCGCGGGACGCTAACTTCCCATTTTGACTCCCAGCGCTTTTGCGTAGATCATCGCCCCATTGCCCAGCGCATAGAAGTTCGCTTTTTCGCCCTCGCAGAGGTAGCCGTGAGCCTCGTAGAGCCGGATCGCGCTCGCGTTCGCCGCATTCACATGCAGCCAGATCAGCGCAGCGCCCGCATCGCGCGCAGAGCCCTCGATGAGCCGCAGCAGCTCACCGCCAACGCCCTGACCGCGCCGGTCCGAGATAACTTCGAGGGTCTGAATATAGGCGATGATTCCGTCCGCCTCTTCCGCTGCATCGACGATGCCAAATCCCGCCATGCGGTCATCTTCCTCCGCAACCCACGTGGCCGCATGGGAGCTGCTGACAAGCTGCTGCATATACCCGCGCCCAAAGCGAAGCGGCGGCTGAAAACATGCTTCCTCGAGCGCATAAAGCTGATCGAAGTCCTTCGGAGTGTAGCGGCGATAGAGCACAACTCAACTCTAGAACAAGCGCAAAGCTCGACACCATCACGACAATGGCTCTTCGCGCGCCGATGAAGCTCTCGGATCCTAAACCTTCGCTTCCAAATCCGCGATCACATCGAAGAAACGCTTATCGAGCCGGCGATTGGTGGCGATAGCTTCCTTGATCGGGATGTCGCAAATGTCCAGGCCGCGTAAAACCGCGATCCGGCCCCACTTCTTCTCGTGAACCATGTCGATAGCGTGCAGCCCGTAGCGTTGCGCCAGTGTTCGGTCGTAGGCCGTGGGAACGCCGCCGCGCTGGGTGTGGCCCAGATTTACTGAGCGGGTTTCAAAGCCGGTCTTCTTCTCTATCAGTTCGGCAAGCGCCTCGCCGATGCCGGAGAGACGCGCATGACCAAACGCGTCCACCTGTTCGGAGCCCGTCACCTGCCCAACCTCGGGCAGATGGCAACCCTCTGCAACCACCACCACGCCGTAATGCTTGCCGTGATCGTAGTTGTATTTCAGCAGCGCGCACACATGGTCGATATCGATGTCCTTTTCCGGCACCAGGATCACATGCGCCCCGCCGGCCACGCCGGAGGCATACGCGATCCAGCCGGCATCGCGGCCCATCACCTCCACCACAATCACGCGGTTGTGCGAGTCGGCGGTGGTGTGGATGCGGTCGATCGCCTCCGTCGCGATCATCACCGCGGTGTCGAATCCAAACGTGGTGTCGGTTCCGTTAATGTCGTTGTCGATCGTCTTGGGCACGCCCACGCTGGGCACGCCGTTCTCGCTCAGGAACAAGGTCACCGATTGCGTATCGTCGCCGCCCAGGGCGATCAGGGCGTCAATCTTGTTGATCTTCAGCACCTCCTGAACCTTCTCGATGCCGCCCGGAATTTTTTTCACATTGGTCCGCGAAGAATGCAGAATCGTTCCGCCCCTCAACTGGATTCCGTCGATGCTGTCGAGGGTCAGCGAAATAAACGCATTGTCCAGCACGCCCCGCCAGCCGTTGAGAAAGCCGATGAACTCATCGCCATAATGGTTTATGCCTTTTTTCACAGCCGCGTAAATCACCGCGTTCAGTCCGGGGCAATCGCCGCCGCCGGTCAACAAAGCAACTCGCATTGCAAAATCTCCTCGTCGAATTCGCGCGTACACTTGAGCCGCGTCTGGATCGCACCCGATCGTGCCCCGATCGCGGCCAGCCCAACTCCCTGAGCCGTGCGGCAGGCTGCCTGGAATCAATCGTCCTCGACGCCTTAACCAGTGTACCCCGTGGCTGTAAAGAGAAAACGTGACGCCGCTCACTCAAGCTCGGAATCCAGCTTATTTTTATTTCTCCCTTGGGAACGCCGCGCCGCGATGTTTCAATAAGCTATGCCCGGAACCGGCGCACTCTTACTGCTCGCGTTTGCCACCTTGGTCATTGTGGTGTTGCTGGTGCTGCTGCACCTCACCCGGCTGGGTGTTCTCGTTCGCACCACCATTCCCGACCGGCCTCGGCGGCGCATGTTTATTGCCTCGATCGCGTTCCTGATCACCTTTCTGGGCGTCCGCGTTCTGGTTCGGCTGATCGTGCACAAGAACGGCCCATTCCAGTGGGTCACGGTGGGCGGACTCCACATTCATCACCTGGTGTGGGGCATTCTCATTCTGCTGCTGGTCGGTTACGGCTGGCTTCTTGACCTGGGACGGGACCACTCCGAGCTCTCCATTTTTTTCAGCCGCCTGATGTCTGTGAGCTACGGTGTGGGCGCCGCGCTCACGTTGGACGAGTTTGCGCTGTGGCTGAACCTGGAACCGGATGCCTACTGGTCCAGCGCTGGACGCGTCAGCATTGATGCCGTCATCATCTTCGGAAGCTTGCTGTCGGTCGGGATCTGGGGCGCGCCGTTTTTCCGCGGGCTCCATCACTTGTGGCGCCATCGCGGCCTCTTCGGAAAATAAATCGGCAAGGAGCTTAGCTCACCGATTCGCCGCGTGCGGTCGCTTCGTCCGCGTAAAGCTCGGCGATCAAAGCCGCGTAACGCTCCGTAATGACGCGCCGTTTCAGTTTCATTGAGGGCGTCAGTTCACCGCTTTCGAGCGTCCACTCCTCGGCCACCACGCGAAACCGCTTCAGCGTCTCGAAGTTGGCCAGGCCCGTGTTGACTTGCCGAACAGCCTCTTTGTACAGTGCAATCACGCGCCTGTTCGCAACCAGTTCTGCTCTGGTTTCGAATTCGATCCCGTGAAACCGGGCCCACTCTTCAAGCGCGACAAAATTCGGCGAGAGCAGCACTGCAATAAACTTGTGCTTGTCGCCCACCAATGCCGCTTGCCCCACCAGCACGCTGTTCTTGAGTTTGTTTTCAATCGGCTGAGGCGCCACCAGTTTGCCGCCCGACGTCTTCAGCAGCTCCTTTTTGCGATCGGTAATGGAAAGAAAACCCTCCGCGTCCAGGGCTGCGATGTCGCCGGTGCGAAACCATCCCTCCGCATCGAAGCATTCTGCATTCGCTGCCGGCTTTTGCCAGTAGCCCGCAAACACCGACGGCCCGTGAACCAGCAACTCGCCATCTTCGGCCAGCTTCAACTCCAGGTTGCTGAGTGGCCGCCCCACGGTCCCCATGCGGTGCGACTTGGGCGTATTGATGGCGATCACCGGCGATGTTTCCGTCAGCCCATAGCCCTCCAATATCTGGATCCCAACCGAGGCAAACCATCGCGCGGTTTCCATGCCCAGCGGCGCGCCTCCGGAAAGAAAAGTCCCTACCCTGCCGCCGAATGCTTCCTGGACTTTGGAGTACACAAGCTTGTTGGCCAGCTTCCAACCGAGCGTTGCGGGACGCCTTCCATCGTAGACGGTCTCGATATGGCGGGCGCCCTCGCCGACCGCCCAATTTAAAATCCATTTCTTCACGGCTGATAGAGAAGAGCGCTGCTCCACCGTCTGGCGAATTTTTTCATAAACCCGCGGCACTCCCACGATCACCGTGGGCATTACCTCGCGCATGGCTTGGGGCACCTTGTCGAATTGCGCGCAATAGGCCACCTGCGCTCCATAGAACAACATGGCGTAATCCAGCGCGCGCGCCGTGATGTGAGAGAGCGGCAGGAACGAAATGCTCGAGTCTTCCGGCCTGAAGCCGAACTCGGCCGTCGAAAGGTTCAGGTTTGACGCGATATTGCCGTGCGTGAGCATCACGCCCTTGGGCTCACCCGTCGTCCCCGATGTGTAGATCACCGTGGCGAGGTCCTTTGGTTCTGCTGAGTGCAACAATGCGTCGAACACCGGATCATGATCGCCACCGCGCGCGTCGGCGCCGGCCAGCACCTCGCTGAAAGCAATTCCGCCCTCCGGCACATCGGAGGAGTCCATGATCAGAATCCGTTCCAGTTGCGTCTTGCCGCGGACCGCATTCAGCTTGTCGAACTGCTGGCGTGTCGAGACGACCGCAATGCGGCAACCTGCGTCATTGATCAGCGCTGCCTCCTGCTCGCCGGGAAGCGTGGGATAGATCGGTACATCCGCCGCCCCTATGGCCAATGTGGCAAAGTCGGTAACCGTCCACTCCCAGCGGTTCTCGCTGATCAGCGCAATGCGGTCGCCCTTCTTCGCGCCCCAGCCTAGAAAGGCTTCGGCGAGCGACCGCACTCTCTGGTAGATCTGCTCTGAAGAAATCGGATGCCATTGCCCGGCAGAGTCTTGCCACAGCAGGGCCCGCGGGTTGGCGGCGGTGGCAACACGGAGAAAAAGATCGTTGATGGTTGAAATCGGTGCGATCGCAGTCATTGGATTGAATTAGGAAGCGCGGTCAAAGCTGGACCGTGGTCAGTCGAGAGTGTATCAGCGCCGAGCGGGTGAATGTCCTGTTCGCCCGCACCGATTTCGCGAATTTGCCAGTACCCAACGCCGCAGACAGGGTCACACCAGAGTTTCGCCCTGAGCCTCTAACGGTTTACACTTCAACTTCAGCGCGGAATTGGCCTTCTCTTCGCGATATGCAGGTTTCTCTCTTCCCCAAGATGCATAAGCTCAACCCACCGCTGTCCAACGCCGAGCCTGACCCGTCGCTGCTTCAGTTACTGGCCCCAATCAGGCGCGTCTCCCTGGCCGCCGTAGCCATCGTTGCAGGCCTCACACTGTTCGTATGGTATTTCCCTGCGTTCGGCAACTTTCTGTCCGGCAGTTGGCGGCTGATGGCGGCCCTTACCGCAGTCGGTTTGCTCAGCGGCGCGCTCAGCCTCGAGTTCTCTGAATCCCGCTATTCCATCCGAACCCACCGGATCAGCCAACTGCTCGCCCTCCTTGCTGCGTTGTTGGGTGCGGCGATTCTGGCCGAGTACGCGCTTCACATCTCTGCCGGACTCGAGCGCCTTTTCCCCTTCGATCCCAATTCCACGTCGCCTTGGCCGGACAGGCCCTCACCACAGACCGCAGCCGGATTGGCCCTGCTGGGCATTACATCAGCGCTGATCCGGGTGCGAGCGCGCATCGCCGCCCGCATCGCCGACCTGGTCGCGATCTGTCTCGGGCTCCTGGTGTTGGTGCTGGTGTCGGGAGAAATCTTCGACGCAATGCGATTCTTCGGCCTGTCCCCGATCACCCGCACTTCGCCGCAAACATTGGCTTGCCTCGTGCTCCTCACTCTTACGGCCTTTCTTCGCCGGGCCGAGGTTGGCGTCTTTTCCATCTTTCTGGGCCGCGGCACCGGCAGCAGGATTGCCAGAACCCTCGCGCCCATTCTTCTGGTGCTATCGTTCTTGCGCGAGTTGGGCAGAAACAACCTGCTCATGGTATTGCAGATTCCCGAACGCTATGTCGCTGCAATTCTCGCTTCGGTCGCAACGGTCGTTTCTCTTTTCCTCCTGGTGTTTCTTGCCTGGCGCATCAACCGCATGGAAATGGAAATTCAGGATCTTTCTCTGCGAGACGAATTGACCGGCCTCTACAATCTCCGCGGATTCAATCTGCTCGCCGAGCAGGCGCTGCGCCTCGCCCAGCGTTCCCATCAGTCGTTCTCCGTCTTATTCATCGATCTCGATAACCTGAAGCAACTCAATGACTCGCTCGGGCACGATGTAGGCTCCGCATTCCTCGTTGAAACGGTAGAAATCCTAAGGGCGACCTTCCGCGAAACCGATGTGATGGGGCGAATTGGGGGAGATGAGCTCGCAGTTGCCGGACAATTCAATCATGTGGGGATCTCGATTGCGGCTGAACGTCTGCAGGCAGCCTCCGCTTTACGAACCTCTGAGCCCGGCCGCTCGTTTCCTCTCAGCTTCAGCATTGGCTATGTGACTGCGAAGGAGAACGCGCACGAGTCCCTGAAAGAACTGCTCACCGGAGCGGACAAGGGGATGTATCAGGAAAAACGGCGCAAGAAATTAATTGGCAAATGACCGGCGGTCTTTCAGTCCGTTCCAAGTCTTCATGCCTGCGGCTTGGGCGTCAGCCGCACCAGCTTCGCGCTCTCGCGCTCCCAATGGTTCAGCAGCCATCCGGCGCGGATGCTGCCGGTCTTGGCAGCGTGCAATTCCACCAGTTCGCGAATCGACTGGCGGCCGGCTGAATCCAGTTCGCCCCAGGTCTCGGGTTGCAGAAAGCCTTTGTGGTAACGGCTCTGAACCAGCAGGTCGCCCATCTCGTCATACACCCAGAGCAGGCCGCCGGTCATGCCTGCGCCGAGATTCACGCCGGTCGCGCCCAACACCGCCACCAGCCCGCCGGTCATATATTCGCAACCGTGATCGCCCACGCCCTCCACAACAGCTAGTGCCCCGGAATTGCGCACCGCAAACCGCTCTCCAGCACGGCCCGCCGCAAACAACCGCCCGCTGGTGGCGCCGTAAAGAGCTACGTTCCCCAGCAAGGTATGCTTCCCGCTCTCCCACGCCGCCCTGCCCTGCGCGCGCAGCACCAGTTCGCCACCGCACAACCCCTTACCTACAAAGTCGTTGGCCAGACCATCGAGTTCAAGCGTCATTCCAGCCACCGCAAACGCCCCGAACGACTGCCCCGCAACCCCGCTCATCTTGAACATCAAGCTTGAATCACCGGTCGCCGATTCTCCATTTTCCGTTCGTCCGTTTTGCATTCGCTCATGATCCGTTCGATAGAGTGCAAGTTGTCCCGCCAGCCGCCCGCCCAGCGTGCGATCTTCGTTGGTGATGCGAGTCTCCAGATAGTACGGCTCACCGGCCCGATACGCAGCCAGCGCCGGTTCCACCCACGCATTGTCGATCGGCTCACGCGCCTCGGGGCGGTCGTTGCGCTGTCCCTCCCAGCGCAGCGCGCCGCTCGTCTCGGCCGCAATCGCCGTTGCCGCAAGCACCCGCTTCAAATCCAGTCCCGCATCCCAGCGAACCTGCTCCAGCAAATCCGTACGCCCAGTCGCGGCCGCAAGCGACGGCAGACCAAGCGTGCCCAGCAACTGCCGCACCTCGCCTGCAAGCTCCTCGAAAAAACGCACCACATGTTCCGGCTTGCCGCGAAACTTGGCGCGCAACTCCGGCTTCTGCGTGGC
>PMOF01000086.1:0-1934 GCA_003162495.1 Acidobacteriaceae bacterium | reverse complement strand
GCCGTCCGCAAACCACCGTCGGTGCGCAGCCGCACCCGTCCTCGCAGCCCGTTGTGCATCAGCACCTGTTGCGCTTCGGCCAGCCCCAGCTCCCAGGGATTGCCCGCATACTTGATGCTCGACAAGGGCGATGCTCCGGTGCCCCCCGCGTGTCCGGCGATCACAATGTAATCCGCATAAGCCTTGGCCACGCCGGCCGCAATCGTCCCTACGCCGCATCCCGAAACCAGTTTCACGCCCACCGCGGCGCGCGGGTTCACCCGCTTCAAGTCGTAAATCAGTTGCGCCAGGTCCTCAATCGAATAAATGTCGTGGTGCGGCGGTGGTGAGATCAATTGCATCCCCGGCTGCGCGTGCCGCAAGCGCGCTATCAGTTCCGTCACCTTGTGGCCCGGCAGTTGGCCGCCTTCGCCTGGCTTCGCGCCCTGAGCAATCTTGATCTCCAGTTCCTCGGCGTGGATCAGGTACTCCGCCGTGACCCCAAAGCGCGCGCTCGCCACCTGCTTGATCTTGTTATTCAGCAGCGACGGCGCACCGTTTACCGGCGCGTACACCGCAGGATCCTCGCCGCCCTCGCCTGTATTCGAGCGCGCTCCCAGCAGGTTCATGGCATGCGTGATCGTCTGGTGCGCTTCCGGCGAAAGCGATCCAAACGACATCGCGCTGGCTACAAAGCGGCGTACGATACGTGCCGCCGGCTCGACCTGCTCAAGCGCCATTTCCGCACCGGCTGGACGAATCTCCAGCAAGTCGCGCAGATTGGCCGGCTCACCCGCCACCGCCACCTGGGCCGCAAAGCTCGAAAACGGCGCCAGCGCCAGCGCCGCGCCCTGTTTGGTTGCGCCCGTCACCGTCTGCAGTGCACGCACGGTTTGCGGTTGCCACGCATGAGCCTCCGCCTCATCCGCCTTCCTGAAGCGCACAAAACCATAGTCGGGAAGTTCGCGCACCGCGGCCGCGACAACTCCCACTTCTTCTTGAGGCTTAACGGCTTCGGGCTCATCCAGCCAAAGCTGCCGCACATAGGCCTCAATCTCTTCAAAGCCCAATCCGCCAATCGGCGCCGGTGTCCCGGCAAAGCATTTATCGACCACAGCGTTCGAAAGTCCGATGGCATCGAACAGATGGGCCCCACGATAGCTGTCCACCACGCTGATGCCCATCTTCGACATCACCTTGGCCAGCCCAAGTTCGAGCGCATGCAGCAAATTCTCTTCGCCAGTTTCCGCATGCAGGCTGCGCGCCGTCTCCAGCGCCAGCCACGGGCAGACCGCGCCCGCGCCCATGCCCAGCAGCACCGCCACGTGATGAATCTCGCGACAATCGCCCGCCTCCGCCGCCAGCCCAACTTCCGCGCGCACCCCTGCTTTGGTCAGCGCCAGGTTCACCGCTCCCACCGCCATGGCCATCGGAATCGGAATCGCCTCAGCGTTCGCGCGTCGATCGCTCAGCAGCAGCAGCGCCGCGCCTTCGCCCACCAGTTCCACCGCGCGCCGCGCCAGCACATCCACCGCAACCTCCAGTGTGGTGTCCGGCGCATACAGGCAATCCAGCACCGCCTGCGGCATGGTCTCCGCCTGCGGGTGCTGGCCCTGTTTCAGCGCGTGCAGTTGGGCCAGCGACAGCAGCGGCGAACGCAGTGACAACCCCGGCAGCCGCTCGCGCAGTTCAAAAATGTGCGGCCACGGGCCCAGCCGCGTGTGCATCTGCAGCACAATCGCCTCCCGCAGCGAATCGATGGGCGGGTTGGTCACCTGCGCAAAGCGCTGCCGGAAGAATGCGTACAGCGGGCGCGGCGCGCGAGCCAGTGGCGCAATCTGCGTATCGTCGCCCATCGACCACACCGCATCCTTGCCCTCGCTGGCCATGGGCGTCAGAACCATCCGCACGTCTTCCCGCGTAAACCCAAAGCGATGCTGAAGACGATTGAGTTC
>PMOF01000050.1:7767-8780 GCA_003162495.1 Acidobacteriaceae bacterium | reverse complement strand
TTTTTCGCGTGCAAAGCAACGACGTCTCCGGCGCCTTCAATGCCTATCTGAAGGCTGTGAACGATGAGCAGCTTGCCAACAAGGCCGACGCTCGCGCCAACGATCTGTTTCACCATGGCGCCATTTCAGAGGCCATGGTGGAGCAAGCCGATGACTCCGAGAAAGACGCCAAGGCCGATCTCACTGCCGCCGAAGAGCAGTTGAAAGTTCTGGGCGTCGATCAAAATCATCCCAGCCCGATCGTCGATGTCCTTGCTCCCATTACCGGAGTCATCATCGGCCAGAACGTGACCAACGGCGCGGCAGCCGGCGTTTCTCTTTCGGGATCGGCCACAGCCTTCACCATCGCCGATCTCTCCACCGTTTGGATCCTCTGCGATGTCTATGAAAACGACATCCCTAAACTTAAACTCGGCCAGGAAGCGCGCATCAAACTCGACGCCTATCCCGATCGTCCCATCACCGGACACATCGGCGACATCGGTCCGGTGCTGGATCCCTCCCTGCGAACCGCCAAAGTGCGTATCGAGGTTCCCAATCCCGGCTTCATGAAGCTGGGCATGTTCGGCACAGCCACGTTCACCGGCCGCAACAAGGAAACTCACGCCGTTGTCCCCGCTGATGCAGTACTTCATCTGCACGATCGCGATTGGGTCTATCTGCCCGCGGGCAGCAATCAGTTCAAACGCACCGAGGTGCATGCCGGCAAGATGCTCGAAGGCAACCGCCAGGAAATACTCTCCGGCATTCAGCCCGGCCAGCAGGTAGCGACCAACGCACTCCTGCTTGAAACCGCGGGGAACCAGTAGCATGATTCGCGCCCTCGTTGATTTCGCGCTCAAGAGCCGTTGGCTGGTCCTCGGCGGCGTGGTGGTTCTCACCGCGTGGGGCATCATTTCGTTTCGCAACCTGCCCATCGAGGCCTATCCCGACGTGGCCAACAACTACGTCCAGATCATCACCCAGTGGCCCGGCCGCAGCGCTGAAGAAATCGAGCGCCAGGTCACCGTGCC
>PMOF01000050.1:0-7677 GCA_003162495.1 Acidobacteriaceae bacterium | reverse complement strand
ATGGGCACTGACTGGAGCCCGGTCGGCCAGATCTACTGGTACACCGTCGAGAGCACCAACCCTTCGTACGACGTGATGGAGAAAAAGTCGCTTGAAGACTGGCTCCTCGAGAAGTCTTTTAAAGGCGTGCAGGGCGTCGTAGACGTGTCGAGCTTCGGCGGGCCCACCAAGGAATACCAGATCAAACTGGATCCCGATAAGCTCGTCGCCTATGGTCTCTCCATCGCTCAGGTGGAGCAGCAGATCGCCAACAACAACACCAACGGCGGCGGCAGCTTCATCGAACAGGGCGCGCAGCAGATCAACGTTCAGTCTGTCGGCCTCTACACCACCGTTCAGGACATTGAGAATACCGTCGTCAAAAACTCCAACGGCGCTGCCGTCAAGATCAAAGACATCGCCACCGTCGCCCAGGGTCCCAAGATTCGCCTCGGCCAGATCGGCAGAGCCACCCACCGGCCTGACGGCGCCATCATTGACAATCCCGACACCGTCGAAGGTATCGTCCTATTGCAAAAGGGAGACGACTCCGACCCTGTGCTGCAAGACATTCATGAGGAAGTCAACAAACTCAACAACGGAATCCTGCCCAAGGGCGTCAAGATCGTTCCCTTCCTCGACCGTTCCGACCTGGTCAGGTATACCGTCGAAACCGTCGAACATAACCTGACTGCGGGCGTCTTCCTTGTTTCCGTAATTCTCTTTCTCTTTCTGGGCAATATTCGCGGAGCCATCATCGTGGCTCTCACCATCCCTTTCGCCTTGATGTTCGCCGCCATCTGCCTTGACCTCAGCCACATTCCGGCCAACCTGCTCTCGCTGGGCGCACTGGACTTCGGCATGGTCGTTGACGGCTCGGTGATCATGATCGAAAACATGGTCCGTCATCTGGCCCTCAAGGACGACACACGCACCTCGGGGCAAAAAATCCGCGATGCGGCGCACGAGGTGCTGCGGCCGGTATTCTTTGCCCGGGGCATCATTATTGCTTCTTACCTGCCCATCTTCACACTGCAGGCCGTCGAGGGTCGGCTCTTCAAGCCCATGGCCTGGACGGTCACGTTTGCTTTGCTGGGCGCCCTTATATTCGCAATCGTCGTTGCGCCGGTCATGGCCAGCATGCTGTTTCAAAAAGGCGCCAAGGAGTGGCAGAACCCGATCATGGTCTGGCTCACCCGCCGTTATCGCGTAGGCGTCCGCGCGGCCATCGAGCATCGCAATGTCACCCTTGCCATCTCCACGCTCCTTTTCGCAATTGCAATCTATCTCACCGTTGGCGGACCGATCGGCTCGGAATTTCTGCCCCACCTCGACGAGGGGTCCATCTGGGTACGCGGAACGCTTCCTCCCAGTGAAGGCCCCACCGCCAGCATTGACTTCACCAACCAGGCCCGCGTGGTGATGGCTTCCTTTCCTGAGGTGACCCAGGTCGTCAGCCAGACCGGACGTCCTGACGACGGCACTGATACCGCCGGATTTTTTAACACAGAATATTTTGTCGATCTCAAGAGAAAAGAACAGTGGCGCCCCCTCTTCCATCAGAACAAGGAAGAGCTGATCGCAGCCATCGACAAGCAGCTTTCCAGATTCCCCGGCGTCATCTGGAACTACTCCCAACCCATCTCCGACAACATGGAAGAAGCCGTCTCCGGCGTCAAAGGCGAACTGGCGGTGAAGCTCTACGGCGACAATCTGCGCACATTGGAGCACAAAGCCGAGGAGATTCAGGCGCAGATGGCCACCGTCAAGGGCATCGAGGATCTCGGCATCTTCCGCATCGTCGGCCAACCCAACTTTAATCTCCAGGTAGACCGCGCAACCGCCGCCCGCTGGGGCATCAACGTCGCCGACATTCAGGACGCCGTGCAGACCGCGGTCGGCGCCAACGCCGTTACCCAGTTGCAGCAGGGCGAGGCGCGCTTCGATGTAACTCTCCGCTATCAACAACAATTTCGAGATACGCGCGAGGCCATTGAAAATGTGCGCCTGCTCGCGCCTACCGGCGAGCGCGTATCGCTCGCCCAATTGACCAAAATCACCACCGACGACGGCGCTGAAGAAATCAATCGCGAAGGCGGCCAGCGCTACATCGCCATCAAGTACTCGGTTCGCGGGCGCGACCTTGGCTCAACCGTCGAAGAAGCGATCGGAAAGGTCAATCGCGCCGTACAGCTGCCGACCGGCTACCACCTCGAGTGGGCCGGCGAATATGAGAGCCAGAAGCGCGCCGACAAGCGCATGGCCCTCGTGGTGCCCATCACAGTGCTGGTTATCTTCCTCATCCTCTACACCATGTTCCGCTCCGCCAAGTGGGCCATGCTGATTCTCATCTCTGTGGTCATGGCCTCTATCGGCGGTCCGCTGGCGCTGTTTCTTACCCACACCAATTTTTCCGTTTCATCGGCCGTGGGGTTCCTGGCGCTGTTTGGCGTCTCGGTTGAAACCGGCGTCATCATGATCGAGTTCATCAACCAGTTGCGCTCTCGCCGCAGAGGCATGGAAGTCTCCACACACGAGCACATCATCGAAGCCGCGGTTGAGGGCGCCGTGCTTCGCTTGCGTCCTGTCATGATGACCATGCTGGTCGCTACCCTGGGCCTGCTGCCCGCCGCGCTGTCGCATGCCATCGGCTCTGATTCGCAGCGCCCCTTCGCCATCGTTATCGTCGGCGGCCTGCTGGCCAATCTCATCATTGGCATCTTCCTCATGCCTACGCTCTATGTGTGGATGGCTCGCGAAGACGACATATTGCCCGCATCCGAAACCAGCGAGGAGTTCTAGAAATGAGAGTCAGTCGCATCGTTTTTTAGATAACTGGGTGCCCCAGAGCCTGTCCTGAGCTTGCCAAAGGATCTCGCCTTTGAGACCTGGGATTCTACAAATCTAATCGCTGGAAGCTGTTCCCCGGTCCCTGCTCTTCTCACTCTTCCCGCAGCACTTCGAGCGGCCTTAGCCCCAGAATCCGATAGCTCGCAATCCACCCCGTGGCCGTAGCCAGCGCCGCGGTGCCCACCAGCGCTACCAGCGTCGCGTTCCACTCAATATGAAATCCAACCTCAAGCCTTTTGAGCAGCACTCGCGTCAGCACATTCGCAAACACCACGCCCACCGAACCCGCCAGCAACCCAAGCACGCTGAACTCCACGCTGAACGTCCGCACAATCCGCATCCGCGTGGCGCCCAGCGTCTTCAGCACCACCGCTTCGCGCATCCGCCGGAAGCGCGTGCTCGCAATGCTCGAAGCCAGAATCATCAGGCCTGCAAAAATTGAGAACCCGGCAAGAAACCGCACCACAAACGTAATCTGATTCACGACGCTCTCAATCCTCTGCAGCACATCGGCCAGATTGATCACGCTAATCGACGGATAGGCTGTAAACAGCGCGCGCTCCATGGCAGCCACTTGCTTTGGATCGATGTGCGCCCCGCCGTACCAGGTCGCCGGCTGATCCTTGAGCTGCCCGGAAGGCAACATGAACTGAACCCGCGCGCCCAGGTGCTGCCCATCCGATCGATAAAGCGCCGTTACCTTCAGCTTGCGCGCCACGCCGCCCACTTCGAGCTCCACCGCCGAACCGACGCCGATGTGTAGCCGCTGCGCCGCGCCCTGGCTGACGGCCAGCTCTGCCGCATTCCCATCGGTCCACCACTTGCCCTGCGTCACCTTGTCTCCCGCGGGAGGCGTATCGGCCCAACTCAACTCCGCATTCTCCAGCATGTGCCGCGGAAAATGCTGCTCTTTCATTTGCTCCACGGGCTTGCCGTTCAACGAATTGAATCTCCCTGTGACCACCGGCATCAGGTCCAGCGCCTGGCTTACGCCGGCCTGGTGCTGAAAAAAATCCTTCACGCCCGCCACTTCGTCGGTGCTCACATCCACCAGAAAAATATTGGGCAGCTTCGGCGAAGCGGTCTCGCGCAAATCCCGCAGCAGCGCGGCCTGCATTAGATAAACTGCCAGTATCAGCATCACGCCCGTTCCCAGCGCCGCCAGCACCGCGGCCGACTGGTTCCCGGGACGATAAAGATTCGCCAGCCCGTGGCGCAGGCTCGAGGGCAGCCTCAGCCGGACGCGGTTGAGCAGAAAGCGCAGCGTCCAGAGCGCCACCGCCGCCAGCACCAGCAGCACGATCAGCGCAGCTGTGAACAGCACCGCAAACCACGTGCCCACCTTGGCCGAGTCGGAGAGCGCCCACGCAATGCCTCCCAGCGCCAGCACCACCACGACGGAAATCCCCAGTTGCAGCCGCCGTCCCCACCATTTCGCAAACCATCCGCGAATCCCCTGCGGCCCCTGCTCCACCAGTCTTCGCAACACCAGCACCGGCCTCACCGCGCGAACGTCGAGCAGCGGCGGCAAACAGAACAGCAGCGTGGTCAGCAACCCCGTTCCCAGCCCCGCCAACGCCGACCGCCAGGGAAATTCAAGCACTGTATGCACCGGCAGCAGCGCTCCAAACACCGCCGGCAGCGCGGCCATCACGCCCGCTCCAACGGCCACGCCCAACAGGCCGCCGGCCAGCCCCAGCCCCAGCGTCTGAAGCAGAAAAATACGCAGCAAATCCGCCGACCCCGCGCCCACAGCTTTCAAAATCGCCAGCATGTCCATCCGCTGTTCCAGGTGCGCATGCATCGCCATCGCCACGCCGATCGCGCCCAGCACCATCGCCACCAGGCAAATCAGGCTCAGGATCGCAGTCGCATTATCCAGCCCCTGGCTCAGCGCAGGACTGCCCTCGCGAAAATCCATCACCTGCGCGTCGGGCAACGCATCTTCCAGTTGCTTGCGCATGGCCACGGGATCGGTCGCCGCGCCGTTCTCCGGCAGCTTGATCAGCAGCCGTTCACTCGCACGGCTCCCCGGCGCCAGCAGACCCGTCCGCGCCAGCGCCGCAAGCGAAATCATGACGCGCGGCCCGATGCCCGCACCTGCGCTGATTCGGTCCGGCTCCTGCTTCAGCACAGCCGCGATCTTGAAATTCCGTCCGCCCAGCCGCAGAGTCTGCCCCACCTTCGCGTTTAGGCGAATCAGAAATTCTTCTGCCACCACCGCCGAATCGCCCTCCAGAGCCTGCTGCAGCGTCATCGTTGGTTCCAGCTCCGCCGTGCCGTAATAGGGATACTCCGCCGGATCGACGGCCTTGAGCGAAACCAGCAGCGGCACCGGGTCCGGCGGCACCGAAGCCATCGAAATCGTCTCCGTCACCCAGGTGGAACGAATCGCGCCCGCTCCCTGCTTGCCAGCGTCCTGCTTCTCGAGCGCCGCGATCTTGCTCTTGTCCTCATCGGTTGGCGACCGAAAGATGCGCGCACTCAAGTCTCCCGCCATCAGCGATCTGGCTTCCGTACCTAAAGTTTTCCTGAAGCTTTCGCTGAAACCCCGCACCCCCACCAGCGCCGCCACGCCCACCGCGACCGACAGCACCACAAACCCGAATTTTCCCGGCGCGGACTTCAAATCCCGCCAGCCAATGGCGCTGGCCCGCTCCCAGCTCAATGCGCGCTTAGCCATGGTGCGCACGCCCCGTGTCGGCTGCAGCAACTGCCATCGCATCCGGCCCTGTGTAGGGCAGCGTATCCTCCACCACCAGCCCATCGCGCAGCACGATCTTGCGGTCCGCGCGGCTCGCGACTTCCGGATCGTGCGTCACCAGCACCAGCGTTGTGCCTGCCTTTTTGTTGCGCTGCAAAAGCAGATCCAGCACCAGTTGCCCGTTCGCCGAATCCAGATTCCCCGTCGGCTCATCAGCCATCACAATCGGCGGTTCCACCACAAACGCCCGCGCCAGCGCAACCCGCTGCTGTTNNTACGGAAGCAGCACGTTTTCCAGAGCCGTCAACGTCTGGATCAGTTGGTACGACTGAAACACAAACCCGATTTTCTTGCCGCGCACCGCCGCCAGTTCCGACTCGACCAGGTTGTGGATCGGCACGCCATCCAGCCAGATTTCCCCGGAACTCGGCGTGTCGAGGCCCGCCAGAAGGCCCAGCAGCGTGCTTTTTCCGCTGCCGCTCGCGCCCACAATGGCCACAAACTGCCCTGCCGGAATGGTGAGCGTGATCCCTTTCAGGATCTCGACCCGCCGCGTTCCGTTCTGTATCCACTTACGTGCATCCCGAACCTCAATCACCCGTTGTCCTCCACCTGTGCCCCGGTTCACGGTCCCTTACACTATCCATGTGGACGTTCGCCGCACACTCATCGTTTCAATCTGGCTTCTGATCCTTGCCGGCCCATTGTTTGCCGCCGATCGTCCCATTCTGGTCTGCTTCGGAGACAGCATCACGGCGGGACACGGCCTCCCGACCGGCCAATCCTATCCCGACTTCCTGCAGCAGAAACTCGACGCCGCCGGCTATCACTACAAAGTCATCAATCAAGGCACCAGCGGCGCCACCACAAAGGACGCCCTCGCCAACATCCGCACCATCCTGAGCCTGCGCCCACAAATCGTCATCGTGGAATTCGGCGGCAACGACGGACTGCGCGGCCTGCCGCCCAATGTGACCCGCCACAATCTCGACCAGGTTCTGACCGCGCTCGAAACCGCGCACATCAAAATCCTTCTCGCCGGCATCACCCTGCCGCCCGACTACGGCGCGGACTACATCCAATCCTTCGATCAAATCTTTACCAGCCTCGCGGCGCAACACCACACCGCCTTCGTTCCCATGCTCTACAAAGATCTGGTTCACGTTCCCGGAACCATTCAGGACGACGGCATCCACCCCACCGCCAAAGGCTCCGCGATCATCGCCGACACTCTCTTCCCTGTTCTCAAACCTCTTCTCCACAAGTGACCGGGATCAGGAACGAGTGGAGAGTCTCAGCCCGCCACCATGAGAATCTCGGACAATTTCTCGCCACATCGACTCGTCTTGTCCCTAGTCCCTGGTCCCTAGTCCCTGGTCCCTATTTCCTGATCCCTGCTCTTTTCACCCCATCCACACCACCGGCTGAAACAGCGTCCCCGCGATCCTCTTCGCAATGCCCACCAGCTCCCGCTGCCCCGCAAACACCTTGACCAGCGGCGCGCGCGAAAACTCCGGCAGATTCGCCTGCGCCCCATTTCTAAGCCGTCCCAGAGCACTTGCATCGCCGATAACCGCCGGCATTTCGGGTAAAAGCAACCTCGGATGCACGCACAATGCCTCAATCGCTTCCGCATTGCCGATCAGCATTTCCAGTTCTTCCAGGGTATGCGCCTCATCCATCGTAAACACCCCGGCCCGCGTCCTCCGCAGCCGGCTCAAATGCGCACCGCAGCCCAGGTCCCGCCCCATTGCATGAGCCACGGCGCGCACATATCCGCCCGCGCTGATGCTCAACGCAAAACTGGCCTCGCTGCCCGCGATTCCCAAAATCTCAAAGCGGGTTATACGAATTTTCGCCGTTTTCAGTGCCACCGGCTTGCCGGCCCGCGCCAACTTGTAAGCCGGCGTGCCCTCAATCTTCTTGGCGGAATAGGGCGGAGGCATCTGCTCCATCTCCCCGTGAAACCGGCCAGCCGCCGCGCGCGCCTGCTCCAGCGTCACACGTGAACACACTTCGGGCCAGCGGTCCGGCCCGTCCGCCTTGCCCTCAGCGTCATAAGTGTCTGTCGAAAATCCGAAGCGGATCGCCCCGGTGTAACTCTTCTCAGCGGAAGAAAAATATTGCGCCAGCCGCGTAAACTT
>PMOF01000321.1:3828-4188 GCA_003162495.1 Acidobacteriaceae bacterium | reverse complement strand
GTGAACAATTCGGCGTTTGTGATGCTGGAAGACGGCCGTGGTCCAGGGCCTGTTAGAGCATTTTCACTTCACGTGCCGACATTTCATAGGCATGCAAGGTGGCTTCTTTCTTCCACCCCAGCGATGAAGACCTGTCGCTGGGGTCCCCGGAAAAAAAAGCCACTTGACCGCATGATTTCTGTAAAAGGCAGAAGTGAAGATGCTGTAGCGCTGGCCAAGTGACGGCGACGCAAGCGATTTTTTTGAGCTTCAGGCGCAAGAAGCTCTTTTTGGCCAGTTACCGATACGGCGAGCTGCGGCGAAATTGGGAAAAATCGGCTTTTGCCGTGGGCTGGGACCTGGGCACGCATTCGGGCGGAG
>PMOF01000321.1:879-3791 GCA_003162495.1 Acidobacteriaceae bacterium | reverse complement strand
GCAAAATACTTGCCCTGGCGCACCCCGGTTACATCCGCGAATCCGATCTTGCGCAGGGCATTCTGAATGGTTTGGCCCTGCGGATCCAGGACCGATGTCTTCAGCGTGACGTAGACATGTGCCTTCATAATCCGTGATTATAGTGGCTACGGCAATTGACAGCCTTAGCTGGTTTGATCCATACCCGCAATCATCCCGTTCGCGTTCACGCTGAACCCATTTCCGATATGCAAGGAGAAGCAAAAATAATGATTAACTATCTGGAGTTGCCCATCGGCGATCGCGCCCCTGAGGTTTTTCGAGCGGTGATCGAGATCCCCAAGGACGGCACCAACAAATTTGAATATGACAAGCAGCTGCATGTTTTCAAGCTGGATCGCAACCTGTATTCCCCGGTGCACTACCCCGGCGATTACGGATTTATTCCCTCCACCCTGAGCGACGACGGCGATCCGCTGGACGTGCTGGTGCTGGTGCCGGGACCGAGTTTTCCCGGTTGCGTGCAGGAAGTGCGTCCGATTGGATTGCTCGAGATGCTGGACCAGGGCGTGCTCGACGAAAAGGTGCTGGCGGTGGGAAAAAACAATCCCCGCTACACCAACGTGTGGAACTACACCGACATTTATCCGCACATGCTCAAGGAGATCACTCACTTTTTTTCGATCTACAAGGATCTGGAGGGCAAGCGAGTGGAGATCAAGGGCTGGCACGACGCGGCCTATGCCCGCGACCAGGTGGTGAAAGCCGTCAGGCAGTTTCAAGGGAGCAAGGACGAGAAGCCAGTGGCGAAACCTATCGAAAGTAAATCCAAGCTCGCAGGGTGAGCCTGAGACGGCCGCACAGAAACTACAGGCTGCCGGGGTTGGAACGCGCCGTCTCGGCATTCAGATCGACGTGGTGCATTTCAGCGATCTTTCGGATTATGTTCAGATGCTCCTGGACGACCTTCGCGCCCTGAGCCGCGGCGCCTGTTACCGCCGCGGAAGTCCCGGCTGTGACTTCCTCGTTGAAGGCTGCCAGATCGCTCTCGTGATCTTTGACCATGGCGCGGATGTAGGCTTCATCGAATGCGTCTCCTGAGAGTGCTTTCAGTTTGGCCTGAAGCGCCAGGTCCGCCGCGGGCAAAACGGTGGGCGGCGTCACGCCGATTCGCTCGGCCACGCCCGTCATCTGGTCGCCGAGCTGGGTGTGGTCCGCGACCATTTTCTCTGCGAACTGCTTCACATCGTCGCTGTTCGCCTTCTCGGCCGCCAGCCTTCCCAGGGCCACTTCCGCCATTCCACCCCTCAATGCCGCTGTAATGAAATGCTTGTCAGCCGGGCTGGCCGGCGCGGAAGAGTCGCTTTGCGCGCGCGTGGCGACCGCTCCGGTGAATAAAATAAGCAGGCTGCACATGCACGTGAGTTTCGGAATTCGACTGAAGCTCATAGATTTCTCCTCGGATTTCCGGCTTGGCGCGATCAAACGCGCCTGGGTAGCCCCTCGGGTAATAGGAGGAGCCGAAGGGGTTGGGAGTTGCCCCCGCGCGTGCAATGCCAGCGCCAATAAGGGCAAATATTTTGGCCGAGACGGCAATTGTGTTGATGCAGTGAATGACGGCCTTCGCTGCCTATCAACCTGATCTCTCGAGCTTGTCCGTTTTTGGCGAGAGCGGGCAACCTCATGCAATGAATACCTCTCTTAATTAGCAGGAGCAAGCTGACCGCATACGCATTTGAAGCTGTCGTCGGCAGCGTGCGCAATTCATTCCATCCAACTTCAAGGGATTCGCACCCTCGTCGCTGCCTGGACGGGTTTCAACTTTCAAGAATTAAGAGGAGCACCTCATGAAATTGTTCGCCGCCAACATCAAAGATCTGGAATCCCTTTACGTCAACAATCTGAAAAAGGCCTACGACATGGAGATCAAAATTACCAAGGCCCTACCAGACATGATTGAACACTGCACCGACGCCGAACTGGCCGATGCGTTCCACATGCACCTGGAGCAGACCAAGACGCATGTTATTGCGGTCGAGAGCCTGCTCCGTAATCGCGTGGGGGAAGCGGAAACCGAAACCTGCAAAGTGATCGGCGGCCTGACCGCGGAGGCATCTGACACCATGAAGGATGTTACCGACACCTCGGTTTGCGACATCGCGCTGATCGCCTCCGCGCAGCAGGTGGAGCATCACGAAATCGCCGTCTACGGAACGCTGAGGCGCTGGGCCGACCTGCTGGGCCTGGACGACGACGTGGCTATTCTTGAAGCCATTCAATCGGACGAAGAGAATGCCGACGCAGTGCTTACTGAAATTTCAGAAAGAGTAAATCTGATAGCCGCGGCCTGACCCAAGAAAGCGGCGGGCCAAATGTTCGCCGCTTTTGTTTGCGGTAGAGTGTCGCGGATCGTTCGTCTGAACTTGGCAGCTTTCCCAGTTCATTCAGTCTGCGTTCATTCAGTTTGCGCGCGAATCGGCCTCCAGCCTGCGCCGCGCCAGGGGAGGTGTCGTGACCCAGTAGAGCACCGGGCCCACGAGCGAAACCCCAGCCGCGAAGAGAAGTGCCGAGGTGGTTCCCAACAGCTTTTCGAAGCGCGAGACATACAGGGCATAACCGATCAGAGCCGCCGGGCCCGCGCCCAGCGCGCAGGCAAAGGCCAGGTTGCCGGCCTTGAAGGGCCGGGCAAGATTGGGCTCGCGGATGCGCAGCACCACCAGCGCCACAAACTCCAGCAGCAGGCTCGATCCATAAAGAACCAGGTCAATGGAGATGAGCCGCTCAAACGGCAGCTTGAGGGCCAGCGCCCAGGCCAGCCCGCACACCAGCACACTTACCCACGGAACGCCGCGGCTGTTGCGGCGGGCAAACCCGCGTGGCAACATGCCGTCCTGAGCCATGACCATGGGCAGGCGCGTATAACTCATCACCAG
>PMOF01000321.1:227-829 GCA_003162495.1 Acidobacteriaceae bacterium | reverse complement strand
AACCAGTCAGCGCCATCGCGGCTAGGGGCAAAATATACGTGACGGCTACCAGCACGGTGGCCGCAATCATGGCGCGGGGATAGTTGCGCGGCGGATTGTCCACCTCCTGCGCCACGGTGGAGGCGTTGTCCCAGCCCATGTAGTTCCACATGGCAACCAGCACCGCGGTCGAGGAGGCGGACCCCGCTCCGAATCCGGCAGCGGGCGCACTTGGATGCAATGTTGCGGAAAGTCCCCACTGCACCGCCGGGTGCACCAGGATGCCGCGCCAGAAACCGAGAAGCACAAAGATCGCGAACGGCGCCAGCAGCAATCCGAACAGCCAAACCGAATCCTCACCTACCGCCGGCGCCCCGCGCAGGTTCCACGCGCAGCAAACCACCACCACCGCAAGTGACCAGAGGTAGCCACGCCAGCCCTGAGTCAGCGCGGGCGAAAATTTGCCCAGATAGAGTACGAAGATGGCCGGATAGAGAGCCATGTCAAAGATGCTGGCAGAGAGCGAAAGCCAGCTCTCCTGGTAGCCCCAGAACGAACCCAGCGCGCGACGCACCCAGATGTAAAAGCCGCCTTCAGCAGGAATGGCGCTCGCCAGTTCCCCG
>PMOF01000321.1:0-202 GCA_003162495.1 Acidobacteriaceae bacterium | reverse complement strand
GAGGGGTGGATTGCGCATCTTCCGCCTAAGAAGACTGAGGGCAAGAGGCATACGTGTGAATCTAACAATCGTTGCCTCGCGGAGAAAGAGAAAAATGGTCGTCAGAGCGTGCGCCCGGCCCACGTGCGCGGGAGACTCCGCGCCCTGCGCGCGCAACTTCCGGTATAATCCGTTCAAGACCGGAGAGATGGCCGAGTGGCTG
>PMOF01000147.1 GCA_003162495.1 Acidobacteriaceae bacterium | reverse complement strand
TCAAACAGACAACCCCTTGATTAAGGATACACAAAGTTCGATGCGGGGTTTCGCCGAAGGTTACAAGCGCCCCCATGTTTTTGACGCAGCGGGCGAGCCAACGTTGGCGTGCCCCGCTCGTCTAAACTGTCAAGCTATGCCTCGTTTGCGTCTGTTTCGGATCTTGTTTGCGAGCGGCCTGGCTGTGTTGCTGCTGGCGGCGGCCGCCGCGGGAGCGCACGCCCAGAAGACGCTTCCCCTGAAGCCTGACGTGCCGGGCATGGCCACCAACCACCGCCTCATCCTAAAGGACGGCACCTACCAGTTGGTGCGGAAATATGAAATTTTGGGCGACCGGGTGCGCTATATCTCGCTGGAGCGGGGTGGCGATTGGGAAGAACTTCCGGAAAGCCTGGTCGACTGGGTTGCGACCCGCAAGTGGGAGCGCGATCACGCCAACCTGGCCGAGTCCCCTTCGCCGGCCATGAAAGAGGCTGAGGACATCGACAAGGAAGAAGCGGCCGAGCGCGACCAGGTCAAAGCGCGCATGCCTGAGGTTGCCAGCGGACTGGAGTTGCCCGACGAGAACGGTGTCTTCGCCCTCGACACCTATCAGGGCACTCCGGAACTCGTGGAATTGTTGCCCACGGAGCTGAACGCGAATACGAAGAGCAAACACGGCCTGAACACGCTGAACCCGTTGGCCGGCGCCAAAGCCAGTCTGGAACTGGACGGCGCCCATGCCAAGATTCATCTGCACGTGAACGATCCGGCCATCTATCTCTCTCTCAACGCGCCCGACGACGCCCAGCAGGTGGTTTCGCACGCCATGACGGTCGACACCCGGGGCGCGGTCGATCGCTCTTCCAAGAAGCACGGCGCGCATTCACCCACATCGGGGTTTGCCATTGTGCGCGTGGATGAGCGCCGGGCGTTGCGCATTGTGGGGGCCATCCACATGAGCTCTAACGGCACCGTCACCCAGGATGAAGATGTAATTCCGGCCAAGGTAGAGATCTTGCCGGGCAAGCATTGGCTGCGCATCCAGCCGCAGAAGGCCCTGCTGATCGGCGAGTACGCGCTGGTCGAAATTCTTTCCGCATCGGACATCAACCAGTCGGTGTGGGATTTTCGCGTGGACCCGCAGTTGGGCGATAACGTCGGATCCCTGGGACCGATTCTCAAGTAGACGCCGCAGCGGAGCGGCAAGTCGACGGCGCGCGACGAATTCGGAAAGCTCTTACGCCACCTCCGGCGATTTGGCGCGCGAGAACCTCTGCCGCCGCTTTTCCCATTCGTCGGAGTTGAAGAACCGCGGCCCCACTTCAATGAGGCGCGGAATCATGTTGAAGACTGCGATGCGGCTCCAGGGCCGGCCGTCGCGCATGCGAAAGCCCTTTTCATTCAGGTCGCTCACGATGCTGGAATAGGAAAAGTCCTGCACCAGCAACTCCATCATCAGCATGAGAGTCTGGTGTTCGGTGGGGTGCACCTCCAGCCGTTTGCAATCGTCGGAAATCCGCAGCCCGTAGGGGATCGCCTCGCTGAATGCGCCTTCGGTGGGAGCTTCCGAATCGGGCAACTCGCGCCGCCATTCGATTGAAACCATCTGCCAGCCGGCCTTGCTGCGCTGCTGAATCACATCGGGGCTAAACGGCCCTGAAATTACGTCGCGAACCCGTTCAAAGTACGCCATGTTGGCCTCCATGCATGGTGCTCATGGGCAGGATTTAAGCAATTCTACCGCCAATGCATCTGGGTGTTGCGAACCGCCCAACTCGCTCACCGCCAAGGTCATAGCCGCATGGCCTCCGCGCGGGCCGCGCCGGCGCGCTGTCCGCTTTCGCAAATCTGTGTTCGCTTCTGGACATCAGCTAAAGGTGATGGGTGCCCCAGGTCTCGATTTTGAGACCTGGGATCTTTCTGTCCCTACTCACGCACGCTGATCCCCAGTGCCTTCATCTTCCTGTAGAGGTGGCTGCGCTCCAGCCCCAGCAGCTCCGCCGCATGGCTCACGTTGTTGCGCGCTTCTTCAATCTTCTTGAGAATGTACTCGCGCTCATACGCGTCGCGAGCCTGTTGCAGCGACGAAAATTCTTCCGTGGAGCGGGTGCCGGCCTTGTGGGTCAACGGGGGCAGATGCTTGCGTTCGATGCGCAGCACGCGCGGATTCAGGATCATCACCCGCTCTATCACATTCTTCAGCTCCCGCACATTGCCCGGCCAACGGTACTCGGCCAGCGTGGCCAGGGCTTCGTCGCCGATCTCCATGCGCGGGCGGCCGTATTGGCGGCCGAACTCAGCCAGAAACTCGCGCGCCAGCAGCGGAATATCCTGCTTGCGCTCGCGCAGCGGCGGCACGGCGAAGGGAACGACATTGAGACGGTAGAACAAGTCCTCGCGGAAGTTCCCCTTGGCGATCTCCTCTTCGAGATCCTTGTTGGTGGAGGCAATGAGGCGCACATCCACCCGCAGCGGTTGCGTGCCGCCCACGGGCGTAAAGAGCTGGTCGTCCAGCGCAGAGAGCACCTTGGCCTGCGTCTTCAGGCTCATGTCGCCCACTTCATCCAGAAAAAGCGTTCCCCCGTCGGCACGCTCCAGCGTACCTCGCTGCTCTGTCGGTCCGCCTGGCTGGGCGCTGTAGCGGTAACCAAAAAGTTCCGCCTCAATGTAAGCCTCCGGAATGGCGGCGCAGTTCAGTTCCAGGAAAACACTGTCGCGGCGCTGGCTCTCGGCGTGAATGGCACGGGCAATCAATTCCTTGCCGGTACCCGATTCGCCGTAGATGAGCACGCGGCCGTTGGTGGGCGCCATCAGGCGAATCTGCTGTCGCAGCGCCTTCACTGGAATGCTTTCGCCTGTGAGCACCGAACTCAGGTTGAATTGGCGCTTGAACTCAAGATTCTCGGCGCGCAGTCGTCGCGCCTCCACCGCGTTCTTCAGCACAATCAGGGTGCGATCGAGCGAGAGAGGCTTCTCCAGGAAATCGTACGCGCCAAGTTTGGTGGCCTTCACGGCGGCTTCGATCGTGCCATGGCCGCTGATGATGACCACTTCCGGCCGCATCTCGATGGCCAGTTGGTGGATGTCCGCCAGCACGTCCAGCCCGTCGCGGTCGGGAAGCCAGATGTCGAGCAAGACCACGTCATAGGGCGCGTCCCGCAGCAGCACTAGCGCCTCGGCGCCACTGGCGGCGCTGGCCACGCTGTAGCCCTCCTCGCGCAGGATGTCTTCAAGTGAAGCGCGAATCTCCGCCTCGTCGTCCACCACCAGAATGTGATTCATGAATGCATTCCCTTGAGGGAAGCAGTCGGATTGCCTGGCGCATCGGCATTGCCTTCGAGCGTGACCGGTGCCAACTGCGCGCTGCCCACTTCCATCAGCGGCAACCGCAGCAGGAAGCGCGCTCCCTTGGGGCTGTTGCTCTCCGCGCGCAAGCTGCCGCCATGCTCCTGCACAATCTTCGCCGCGATGGAAAGGCCCAGCCCGGTGCCGCGATGCTTGGTGGAGTAGAAGGGCAGAAACAGCCGCTCGCGAATTTCATCAGTGAGCCCGTGTCCGGTGTCGGAAACGGTCACTTCGATGGAAGCGCCATCCTCGCTAAGCGAGCTCTGGAGCCCAAGCACGCGCAACAGGCTGCCCTGCATGGCTTCCGCCGCATTGTCAATCAGGTTGGCCAGGGCGCGGCGGATGGCTTCCGGATCGGCCAGCATGGTAGGCAATCCCGGCTCCAGGTCCCACTGCACGGTAATGCCATCCAGACGGCCGGCAAACAGCGCCAGCGCCTCTTCCACCACCTTGTTCATGTCGCAGGCGCGTGGCTGCGGCGCGGGAAACTGCGCGAGCGCGGAGAACTGGTCAACCAGCGTGCGCAACGTGCCTACGCAGCCAAGGATCACTTCGCTGCATTTGCGAATCACGGAAGGCGAGTCCAGAGTACCGCGATCCAGATGCTTGCCGATGCGCTCGGCAGAGAGGGCGATCGGAGTCAGGGGGTTCTTGATCTCGTGAGCCACGCGTTGGGCAACTTCTTTCCACGCCAACTGCCGCTGAGCGCGCAGCAACTCGGTCATGTCCTCAACCACCAGCACCGTTCCCGGCCGTCCATGCGCCAGTTCAAGGCGCGCGCTGGTCACCGCCAGATGAATGGTGCGCCCCCTCGCGTGCAGTTCAATCTCTGTGGAAGCTGCGCCCATGCGCTGGCCGCGCCGGATCACCCCGGCCAGATCGTCCGCGCAGTCGGCCGGAAGCAGCGACTCGATAGGTTGGCCGCCAAGGCCAAGGTCGTCGCGTCGTCCCATCAGTGCGGCAAAGGCGCGATTGCATTGGAGCACCGCGCCTGCGCCATCCAGGGTGACGACGCCCGAGGGGATGGTTTCGAGAATCGTTTCCAGTTCGCGGCGTCGCTCCTCGATCGCCAGGTTGGCCGATGTCAGTTGCGCGGACGAACTCTCGGCCAACTGCCGGCTGGCATCCAGGTCCGCCGCCATATGGTTGAAGGCGCGGACCAGGTCGCCCATTTCGCCGGAAGCGATCAGCGCCACACGATGCTCATGCTTGCCGGCGGCGATCTCGTCCATGGCGTCGGCCAGAGCTTCCACGGGACGCGTGATTTGCTTGGAAAGAAACAGCGCCAGCCACACGCTGGAAAAGAATACGAACACGGTGATCAGCAGCAGCATCAGGAAAAAGGTGGTGCGGATGGTGTGGCGGGCGCGGAAAAGCTGCCAATAATCTTCAGCGCCGGAGCGGATGCGCGCCGCGGTCTGGGTAAGTCCCTGGGGCATGGGCAGCCCCACCACCACGATCTTCCCCGACGAGGTCCCGGCCAAGCCAAGCGCATATTCCTGCTCTGCCACCGCGAGCACCGGCTCGTCGCTGCGCTGGGCCGCCCCCAACAGATTTGACGAAAACGGGCCGGCCAGCGGAATAGCGGTTCCCTTCCCGCCCTCGTTCAACCACGGATGCAGGCTTGCCTTGCTCGACTCACGCGGAGCCTGAAAGTTGGCAAGCATCTTCAAGTCCTTGCCATAAACCACCGCGAATCCGCCGGCCAGCGTGATGCGGTGGGAGACAAGTTCGTCCTGGAGCTTGGGCTGATCCTGGTCCGGCGCGCCCGATGCCGCAATCGACTCCGCCTCCACCCGCGCATTGTTGGTGACATAATGCGCCAGTTCCAGCACCGCCCGGGTCGAGTCCTCGCGCAACTCCGATGTGGGCTGCGAGAACCAACGGTCGATCGAGCGGTTCATGAGTTGAAAGCTGAACAGGAACATGAACACCGCGGGGGTGAGCGCAATCAACGCCGCGCCCAGCACCATCCGGGTGCGCAGCCGCGCACCGAGGGCGCTGCTGCTCTGGTCCGCGTAGATCTTCAGAATGTTCCTGAGCAGCAGCATCAGCAGCGCCATCAGCAACAGGAACACCAGCACCGTGAGGCTGGTAAAGATCAGCGTCTCCCCGGAGGTCTCAGGATTCAGAAAGCGGATGCTGGGGTTATTGAATGCGTTGAGAGAGGCCAGCAAGGCGAGAAACAGCACCACTCCGCTGCCCAGCAGGGCAACCGAACGACGCCGTGGATCGCTGAAGAATGGCATGCGGAGATTATAGAACCGGCAGAGATCAGGGGTCAGGGTTCAACGACGCCGAACCCTACGCCGCTTATTTCCAAACCACCCCCTGCAGCCAACCTCCCCAGACATCGGACCAGGCATGAACGATGATGTTTGCGCGCAGATTCCTGCGCCACGCAGCCAGCGCACCGTATAGAACTCCAAGCACGCTGATCACGATCACGTTCTTCCAACCTTGATAGGCGTGAAAAAGGCCAAACACCAATCCCTGACCAAGGATGGCCGGAACCACCCTGCCGCTCAGAGCGTGAAACTGGCGCTGCAGATAGCCGCGAAATGCCATTTCTTCACAGACGCCCGCCGTGATCGAAACCCCAATCCAGACCAGGATCTCAAGCGGGCTCCGCGGTAACAGGCTATCGACGGTCTTCGCGCTGCCTGAACCCAGCAACCGATGAACGCCATACGCCGCCGCCTCCCATAGAATCCAGAATGGCAATGCGATGGCCAGGTCCACCAGTAAATCTTTCCACGATGTCCAGCGCCCGCCGGAAAGCGTTTCAAGGTTGCCCCCGAAACGATGCACACCGGCCCAACAGTAATAGAGCAGCGCCCAGTCCATGACGGCCACAGTCAGGTAGATAGAGATCGCGTTGCCGTGGCCGGCAAGTTGTCCGCCGCCTGCTGCGCCGGAGCTTCCGCTTCCCGCATTCTGGGCATAAAAGCCCATGGCTACGATGCCTGCCACGATAAGCAGAAAGCCAGCCAGATGTTTCCACGAAGCGATCTTTTCCGATGTGTGGTGCGCTTCCGGACCCCCCGCTCTGCCAACGTCATTTCCTTGCATGTCTTCTCTCCAGACCAATTGCTGAGTCACTCCGCTGTTTGCTGGCCATCTTTTTCAGTTCGGCGATCGTCTCTTCAGCCCAAAGCACGTGAGCTTTTATTTCCGCCTGCCCGTAGTGCGCGGCCATTCTCCAATAGGGCGCACCGGGATAGTGCCGGTTCTTGTCGATCTCCTCGCGTTCCGCGCGTTCCAGCAGCAAAAGCACCGCGCGGTGTTCCTCTGCCATGTGCTCCACATAATCAATGAGCATCGGCGCCGGAACCTGCTCGCCAAAAAAAAGCTTTAGCAGCAATTCGTTGCGTGGCACCTCCGGTTGCGGCGGCACAGCCAGCCACTTGGCCAGTCGTTCGCGTCCCTTTTTCGTAATCGAGTAGACCTGCCTGTCCGGTTTGCCCTTCTGCGGCTCGCTCTTCGAACTCACAAATCCGCCGGCCGCGAGCTTTTTCAGATTTGGATAGATCTGGCCATAGCTTTCATTCCAAAAGTAGCCGACCGATCCCCTGATCGTCAGCCCCAGGTCGTATCCCGACATGGGTTCAGTCGTCAACAGGCCGAGAAGAACTTCCATGCTTGAGCTTGAACGTCGCGCCATATGACTAATAGCTATATATCTATTAGAGTGCTTGTGTCAAGGAGAATTCCAGGCCCGTTTCTGAGCACCGATTTCCTTGCGCCTTTGCGGGCCGAGCAGAGTTTAGATTTGCGAGCAGCCCAGCGGACTCAGCACCAGGTTGGTGATGTTAGTCACCAACTGATCGGCGGTGTAACGCGGACTGGTGGAGAGCTTCTTCCACGCCGGATCGTTGCGAAACACGTCCCACCGCGCATCCATGTCGGCTGCGTCGGTGAAGCTCAGCATGTAAGTCAGACTCGGCATCCGCGCGCCGATGAGCGTATCGCCAAAGAAGACCGGGTGGCAGCCCGCCTGGGTGAAGATTTCAAACTCGCCGGAATGAAACATCTCGACCTTGCGAACGTGGTCCGCATGGCTGGGGCTCTCGTAGGTGCGCAGTTGAAAAATGCGTTTGGCTTTGGCGGCGGAAGACGCTGGAGGAGTCAGCTTGGGCCAGCCCTCAAAGGCCGCTAGCAAAAAGCTTTCGACGCGCTGAAAAGCAGGCGCCGCGGCGGTTGCGTTCCAGAAGGGGTCTGCAGCTTTCAGAAAATCGGCATCCCGGGCCAGCCGCAAATCCAGTTCGGCAAGAGTTTCAACCGGGGCGCCCGGAATCAGCAGGTAATAGACCGGCGTCTCCGGCCCGATGTCCAGCCGGAAGGCGCCCATGGGACCCATGCCCATGCGGGTAAGTGCCGGAATGAGCGCGTCGCCGAAATAGCTTTCGGTCAGCTTAGTCTGCGGCCCGGTTAGCAGGGTGTAGCGGCGCATCTGGTAGAACTCGCGGGCGCGTGCGGCCGTGGATTGGCCGGCGGGCGCCTGCCCCGCGGCATGCCCGGCGACGGCGAGAGCTGAGGTGGCAACGGATGCGGCGAGAAACTGGCGGCGTTCCATGATGTCCTCCTGGGGATGTCGTCCCAGGATCATCCTACGGCAAGCAGCGCCTACGCAAGCACGCTGGCTGCCGCGGTCCACGGCCGTTGCTGGCTCTCGGCTACGCCGCGATAGGTCAGCGTGCCCAGCCAGGTGTTCAGCCCGTCGGCCAGGCCCGCGTCCTGCTTGAGCGCCTCGCGCGCGCCCAGGTTGGCCAGGCGCATCAGGTAAGGGAAAGTCGAGTTGGTCAAGGCCAGCGTGGAAGTGTGCGGCACCGCGCCCGGCATGTTGGTCACGCAATAATGCACCACGCCGTCCACCACATAACTTGGATTGGAGTGCGAAGTCGGCCGCGCCGTTTCCACGCATCCGCCCTGGTCGATGGCCACATCCACAATGACCGCTCCCTTCTTCATCCGAGAAACCATAGCGCGGGTCACGATGCGGGGCGCGGTCGCGCCGGGAATCAGCACGCCGCCGATCACCAGGTCAGCCTCCCGCGTGGCGTGGGCCACGTTGTAGCTATTGGAGGCCAGCGTGTAGAGGCGTCCACCGAAGATGTCTTCGAGTTCGCGCAGCCGGTTCAGGTTCATGTCGATGAGGGTTGTTTTGGCGCCGAACCCGAGCGCGATGCGGGCCGCGTTTGTGCCCACAATGCCTCCGCCGAGGATGCAGACGTGAGCCGGCGGCACACCCGGCACGCCACCTAGCAGGATCCCTCGCCCGCCGCGTTCCCTTTCAAGATAGGTCGCGCCCACTTGCACGCTCATGCGGCCCGCCACTTCGCTCATGGGCGTGAGCAGTGGCAGAGTGCCCTGGCGGTCGCGGACGGTTTCATACGCAATGCCGATGACCTTGGACTCCAGCAACTTGTCGGTGAGCCCCTTGAGCGGCGCCAGGTGCAGATAAGTAAACAGCACCAGGCCCTCGCGAAAAAAGACATACTCGCTCTCGACCGGCTCTTTCACCTTGACCACCATGTCGGATTTGCCCCAGACATAACCGGCCTCGCCCACAATCTCCGCGCCGGCATTCTGGTATTCATCGTCGGGAAATCCGGACTGCGCGCCCGCCAGGGTCTCGACCAACACCTTGTGGCCCGCTTCGGTGAGGGCTTTGACGCCCGCCGGGGTTACGCCCACGCGGGCTTCCTGGTCCTTAATCTCTCTGGGAACGCCGATGATCATGGTTTGCTCCTGATGGGGGTTGGATGCTGACCAGGAGGGCCTGGATGAGCACGTCACGACGCCGGGGTTAGGTCGCCGGGGGCTGCCGAAGCGACGCTCTCCGATCCGCTCTTGCAACTGCCCCTCATCCTACGGCGCAAATCGCTTCCAATGTGTGCAAACTTTGTGATAGAAGTCCAATATGGGAACGAAACGTGATAGAAATGGCCAGATGGCGCAAGATTCGAGCGATGGCAGCTCGGAACGCGGACTGGCAAACGGGGCTGCCGGGTTGGCTGGCGGACTCGACGATCTGGACGCCGCCATTCTGCGCCACCTGAGCCGCCATGGACGAGCCACCAACTACGAGGTCGGCGAGGCGGTGGGGCTCTCAGCCTCGGCAGCCTCGCGTCGCATTCAGGCGCTGGAAACGGCAGGAGCGATCCGCGGCTACCGCGCCCAAATCGACGACCGGCTGCTGGGCCAGCGCATGACCGTATTTATCCGCGTAACTCTCGAGCGCCAGTCGGCTCCGGTTCTGGGCGCATTCGAGTCGGCCGTTCGGCGCTCGAAGGCGATCGCAAGCTGCCACTTGATGGCTGGCCAGTACGACTACATGCTGGTGGTGCGCGTGGCGGATATCGACGACTACGGCCGCCTGCACCAAAACGAACTTTCGCGCCTGCCCGGGGTAACGCGTCTGGAAACCAGTTTCGCGCTCCGGGATGTGCTTGAAGGGAAAAGCTAGAGGGGGGCTGGTTGCGGCAAGGCGCTGGCCAGGGCCCGCGATCCTATGTCGCTGCTGGTGACCGAGGATAGCCCACGAGGCAGTTTAGGACTACCAATCAATCACAATGCGTGATCCAATGGGGTAATCCCAGAGAACACGCTTATCCGACCACCGGCAAAGGATGCTGCCTGATGACAGATGGGGAACACCACGATCCCGGCCAGGAAAAAAAAGAGGGCGAACAACTGTCTCTCCGCTACCAGATTGTTGAGCCGGAGCACGGCTACGAGACGGACCCCACCCTCCACTTTTCCCTGGACGCGGACAACGCGGTTGAGAAGCCGAGCGCCGCACCTGCTCCGCAGCCTCCCCGGCTACCCTTCCTTGAAGAGTTGAAGCAACAGTTTCGGGTCTTCGGGGAGAGCCCCGCACGGGTGTATGCCTCGGTAGCGGTGGGACTGGGAATTCTGTTCGGAATCACGGTCGCGATCATTTCCTGGAACGTGAGCAATCCCACTGGGCCGTACGATCTGGGATACGCGTTTGCCACCGGGCCGGGATTGAAGGGCCATCTATTCCTCGAATGGGACCGAAAGCTGAGATACCGGCTGTCGTTTGAGCCCAGCGATCCGGATCACCTGACGGGGTTTTCGCTGGCGGCCGCCAATTCTCCGCGCCCTCTCGCTATTACGATTCAATTGCAAAATGCCGAGGGCTTTGTGTTGTGCACCAAGGACATCCTTTTGAAGTACGACGCTGGGAAAGCGGCGGCTCTGGCCGAGCGCAATCCCGAGGCTCTGGCCAGAGTTTCATCCGCGAAGGATTTATTCGGCGGACGGTTGACGCCCGGAATGGATTCCGCACAGTGGAATGCGATGGAAGTGGCGAGGGAGCAGGGCAAGGACATTTTCCAGAATCAAGTGGGGCCAAGTGGACGTGTTGAAGCGATCAAGGCCGAAGGGGTTCTTCCCTGCCCTGAGAATGCCTACCAAACGACTACAAGTTGGAACGTGACGTCCAACTTTCCATCCGTTGCAGAACAGGAAGAATTGCGGAAGCTCACACTGCCCAGGACGAACGGAGCCCTTGCCGAGAAGAAGATAGCAACAAAAGCTGCGCCAAAGGTCTCCCCTTTCTACATCGAAGGAGACGATGCTTTCGCCGCGTATGACCCATCGACAGGCATGATCGAAGCCGTCTCGGGGAGGCGTTTTCAGATTGACAAGACCAGCGGAGAAGCCAATGCGCTCAAGACGGTGGACTTCCCCGTCACCGTCCATTACAAGTGCGATCAGGCGGCAAACTGCACCATCACGCGCACGGGCGAAAGCCCTCTACATGGCCGGTTGAAGCGATGAATCGCCGCGGCGGGAGGGATTATGGGTCGGAATTTCCGACTCATGAGCGGCGGAATTGCCTCTGATCCAACCCACCGAGATTGGGCCTGTATTCCCCTAAAGTAACTTAAAAGGACCGTTTTGCGGCAGATAAGGGTTTTCACAGGACGCAATGCGTGGTCCAATTCATTTAACCGCAAAAATATGGAAGTCGGACAAGGCGAAAGGGCTCTGGCTGATGATGAATACGTACCAGCATGAATTGAGCGGCAATACGGCGGAGAGCAACGGCCAGCCTGACACCGGCGATATGCCGAATACTGGGCAGCAATCGCTGTTCACCGCCACGCAGGACGCCTATCAGCGAGACTTATTCGCTCAGATAGGTGACAGGAGCCTGCCACCGAGCCGCGGCGAAACACCGGGTGCGGGCCAGGGAGGACTCTCAAGTTTGAGGTCGGGATCTGAGCCGTTGGATTACCTCGCGAAGTTGAAGGAGGAGCACCGGGATTATCTAGCCAGGCTGGAGGCTAATCGGCACGAACACGCCGGCGAGGCAATGGAAGAGAGCGTACCGCCGAGCGGCGACGAGCTGCCGGTTGTGGCTTCCCAGGAGAGCTTCAGCGCGGTTTATGATGCGGCTTCGCAAGTGCCCCTCGGCGAGACGACTGAGGAGCGCGGGCAGCCCGTCGCCGACAAGACGACGAGTGCGAGCAAGGAAAACCTTTCACGTGGGTCGTTAAGGCTTGAGCAACTGGATTACCTGGCCCAATTAGAGGCGGAGCACCAGGCTCGTCTCGCCCAGTTGGAGGCGGATCGGCAAAAGTCCCTCGATGGGGTAGCAGAAGTGAACACGCAGCCAGTCCTGAGCGAGATGCCGGTTGCGGTTCCCGAAAAGAGCGTTTTCGCGGCGCCGGATGCGGTCGCGCACGAGCACGTCAGCGAGACGGTTGAGCAGAGCACGCAGCCAGTTGTGAGCGAGATTCCGGTTGCGGTTCCAATAGAGAGCTTTTTCGCGGCGCCGGATGCGGTCGAGCACGAATACGTCAGCGAGACGGTTGAGCAGAACTCGCAGCCAGTCGTGAGCGAGATGCCGGTTGCGGTTCCCGAAGAGAGCTTTTTCGCGGCGCCGGATGCGGTCGCGAACGAGCACGTAAGCGAGACGGTTGATCAGAGCGCGCAGCCAGTCGTGAGCGTGATGCCGGTTGCGGTTCCCGAACAGAGCGTTGCCGCGGCGCCGGATGCGGTCGAGCACGAACACGTAAGCGAGACGGCTGAGCAGAACACGCAGCCAGTCGTGAGCGAGATGCCGGTTGCGAATCCGGTGGAGATCTTTTTCGCGGCTCTGGATGCAGTCGAGCACGAGCACGTCAGCGAGACGGTTGAGCAGAGCGCGCAGCCAGTCTTGAGCGAGGTGCCAATTGCGGTTCCCGAAGTGAGCGTTACCGCGGCGCCGGATGCGGTTGCGGACCAGCACGTCATCGAGACGGTCGAGCAGAGCGCGCAGCCAGTTATAAGCCAGATGCCGGTTGCGAATCCAGTGGAGAGCATTTTTGCGGCGCCGGATGTGGTCCCGCAGGAACGCTCGGATATGTCCTTGAGAACCGAGCAGCTCGATTACCTGACCAAGCTGGAGGCACAGCACCAGGAGTATCTCGCCAAGGCGGAGGCGGAGCGGCAACTCCGTGCCGAGGCAATTGCCGGCCAGCCAGAGTCGATTGTGATCCCTCCTCCTCCGGCGGCGGAACTTCCACCAGTTGACTTTCCTGCTCCCGGTCAGCCCGTTCCGTCGATCGAGCTTCTCCCGCCGGTTGCACAGGATGTGCCCGCTGAATCGGCAAGACCGGCATCGAATGCGGCGGTCATGATTGTGGTGATTGGCATCATCATGGGAGTCCTGTTTGGGGGCGTGATCGCGGCCATTACCTGGAAAGCGACCAAGCCTGCTGCGACGCCGGCAGCCGTCGTGGCAGATCCAAACATATCGCGCGATCCCAGGGACTTAGGCTCGGTGGATTCAGGCGCAGCCGGGCTGAGTGGCCATCTGACGACAAAATGGGATGGAAAGCTGAATTACACTTTCGTGATCACACCCGACGATCCGTCGCGGCAAGCGGAGTTTGCGCTGATGGTCAGCAATCCGCCACGCCCGCTTTCGATGAACATCGAATTGAAGAATTCCTACGGCTTTATCTTGTGCAGCCGGGAAGCGGTCTTGAAGTACGCCGCCGGCAACCTGGCGGCGGGCCGGAAAGCTCAGGGGAATTCGTCCGCTCCATTGGCCGTTGATGAAGCTGCCCGTGAAAAAGATAACGACGTCTTCCAGAATCAGACTGGGGCGGATGGAAAACTTGCGTCCATCAGCGCGCAAGGCGAGATTCCAT
This sequence comes from Acidobacteriaceae bacterium, assembly GCA_003162495.1. Lineage (GTDB taxonomy): Bacteria > Acidobacteriota > Terriglobia > Terriglobales > Acidobacteriaceae > Telmatobacter. Next base: position 3,996 of record PMOF01000147.1, on the reverse strand, counting down.
GCCCGGCCCAGGCCTATGCGAACCTCGCTTACTGGAGCTTTACTCCAAATTATCCTGACATGAGCGAGCAGAATCAACTGCTGCAGGACAAGCTGAACTCCGCCGCAGCGGCCACGCCAAGACACGCTGTGCGCAAGTGGCCAAAAACGGCCAAATCGCGTTAAGGCCACTGATGTTGGTTTCAGGACCTTGGCTGCGCTGCGCCCATGAAGCCGAGATTCACGCCATTTTTTCTCGCCTCCTCAAGTACCCCGCTCAAGCGCCTGCTTTGAGCGAAGAGCGGCAGCGGCCATTTCCAGCCTGATTCTAGCTCACTCCGCGTTGTCGATCTGGGCCCTCTGCAATTTGTCTGAAAAATCGACGTAGACGGACTTCCACGTGGTGTAGAAGTCGATGGCGCCCAGGCCTTCGCGATGGCCGTTGCCGGTTTGTTTCACGCCGCCGAAGGGCAGGTGGACTTCCGCGCCGATGGTAGGAGCGTTGATGTAGGTGATGCCGGCTTCGAGATCGCGGATGGCGGTGAAGGCGCGGTTCACGTCTTTGGTATAGAGGGCCGTCGAGAGGCCGTAGTCGATGGAGTTGGCGATCTGAATGGCGTGCTCGAACGTGTCAAATTCGAGCAGCGAGACGACCGGGCCAAAGACTTCTTCGCGGGCAATGCGCATGGTGGGCGTCACGCTGCCCAGGATCGTGGGTTCAAAAAATGTTCCCTTGGCATAGGCGCCTTTGGTGAGCGGATGGCCGCCGGCCAGCAGCTTTGCGCCCTCGGCCAGCGCAATAGCCACGTACTTCTTTGAGGTTTCAATCTGGGCAGCGTTCACCTGGGGGCCCACATCGACGCCTTTTTCGAGCCCATTGCCGACGCTGAGTTTTTTGGTGCGAGCCACGAATCTGGAAATGAATTTGGCCGCGATTCCCTTCTGCAGCAGAATACGGCTGGTGGCCGTGCAGCGCTGGCCCGTGGTGCCAAAACCGCCCCACAGTGCGCCATCGAGCGCCAGTTCGAGGTTGGCATCGTCAAGCACGATCTGCGCATTCTTGCCACCCATTTCCAGCGAGACCGGCTTGAAGTTGGCGGCAGCGCGCTGAGCAACCAGCGAGCCCACTTCGCTGGACCCGGTGAAGCTGATAGCGCGAACGTCGGGGTGCTCGACCAGCGGCGCGCCGGCGTCGGGACCGAGACCGAATACGATATTGACGACCCCCGGCGGCAGGCCAGCCTCAATCAACGCCTGCACCAGGTTATAGGTGGAGAGCGGCGTGTCTTCCGCCGGCTTGATGACGCAGGTATTGCCGCAGACCAGCGCCGGAAAAAGTTTCCAACTGGGAATCGCCATGGGGAAGTTCCAGGGAGTAATCAGCCCCACGACACCCAACGGCATGCGCACGCTCATTGCGAACTTGTTCTGCAATTCGCTGGGCGTGGTCTGGCCAAACAGGCGGCGCCCCTCGCCGGCCACATAGAAGGCCTCGTCAATGGCCTCCTGCACGTCACCTAGGGTCTCGGCCAGCACCTTGCCCATCTCGCGGGTCATGTCGCGGGCATATTCCTCTTTGCGCACCGAGAGCAAGTAACCCGCGCGCTGCAGGATCTTGGCCCGTTTGGGCGCCGGAACCAGTCGCCAGGTGGCAAATGCCTTCTTGGCGGCGGACACGGCTTTGGCAACATCCTCGGCGCCTGAGGCGGGAAACTCGCCCACCACGTCCCTGTTGTTGGCCGGGTTCAGGTTGAGCATGGTTTTGCCGCCGATGGCAGGCAGCCATTTGCCGCCAATCAGATTGTGAAACCTGGGATAGGTCATAAAAACCTCGATCGGTTGACGAAGATCGCCGTTAGTTGAGCGGTTCAAGACAACTCAATCAGGGTACAAGATCGAGCGGACCTTGAACTCGAATCTGCGTTCCACCCTAATCGCCGATTCGGCCGTGAGAGACGCCTCGTTACTATCGAGAGGCATTTCAAGCGGGCTCATGCCAGATAGCCGTACAATAAGAGTTGAGGTAAAATCACTCTCCCCATGTCATTGAACGGCTACCCTTCGCGCCCCTCGCGCTCTCACGGCCTGCGCTCGCTCTTCAGCATGTTTTCGAGCGATCTGGCTATCGATCTCGGCACTGCCAACACCCTTGTCTTCGCGGCCGGCAAAGGGATCGTTGTCAACGAGCCCTCCATTGTGGCCATCAACAAGAACACCGGCGAGGTGGAAGCGGTGGGCAAGGAGGCCAAGGACATGCTGGGCCGCACGCCCGGCAACATCATCGCCATCAAGCCCATGAAGGATGGCGTGATCGCCGACTTCAAAGTCACCGAAAAAATGCTGAACTACTTCATCCAGAAGGCCCACAACCGCAAGATGCTGGTGCATCCGCGGATCGTGATCGGCGTGCCTTCCGAGATTACGCAGGTAGAAAAACGGGCGGTCGAAGACTCAGCCTACCGCGCCAAGGCCAGCGAAGTTTATCTGGTGGAACAGGCCATGGTGGCGGCCATTGGCGCGGGATTGCCGATTACCGAGCCGGGCGGCAACATGGTCGTGGACATCGGCGGCGGCACCACCGATATTGCGGTGATCTCGCTTTCGGGCATTGTCTATTCGCGCTCGGTGCGCATGGCCGGCAACCAGATGGACGAGGCGATCACCAACTATCTGAAGCGCAAATATAATCTGCTGATCGGCGAACGGACCGCTGAGCATATCAAGATGGAGATCGGGTCGGCTTACCCGCTGGATAAACCGCTGACCATGGAGATCAAAGGACGCAACCTGATTGAGGGCGTGCCCAAGAGCATCAACATTGACGACAGCGAGATTCGCGAGGCACTGGGCGAAAGTATCGCCGTGATCATGAACGCCATTCGCGTGGCCCTGGAGCGCACGCCGCCGGAGCTCTCCGCCGACATTAGCGACCGCGGCATTGTGCTCACCGGTGGCGGCGCGCTGATCAAGAATCTTGACAAGCGCATCAGGGAAGAAACCGGCTTGCCGGTTTCAGTGGCCGACGATCCCCTGGCTTCCGTGGTGCTGGGCACAGGCAAGATGCTTTCGGATTTCCGGCTGCTGCGCAAAATCAAGATCGACTGACCACAGACTAGGGACTGAGGGACTAGGGACTAAGGTTGAGCAAGCATGGGAGGTTGATGGCCCGCATATAGCTCGACCCTATTCGTTAGAATTTCCAACGCCCCTGCAATTCAACCGCATTCTAGTCCCTAGTCCCTCAGTCCCTAGTCCCTAGTTCTTCAACTGCCATGGAATCGTTCTTTGTCCGCTATCGAAATCTCCTGGTGCTGCTGGCCGTTCTGGTGGCGCAGGTGTTGGGACTTGCCACGCAGGTGCGCAAGGCCGTGGCGGGTGGAAACATGCTTGATCCTCAGGACGGGACGCACGTGCGACTTCTTCGCCTGTGGGCCGAGGCGGTCGTGTCGCCCCCCGAGCGGCTCATCCACGGGTCCAGAATGGACACCATCTCTCTATGGCAAAACTTTATCGACCTGCGCCATACCCGCCAGCAGAATCACGATCTGAAGCAGACCATTGACCGGCTGCGGCTGGAACAGGCGGCTCTGCTTGAGGACGCGCACCAGGGCGAGCGGCTGCAGGCGATGCTCGGCTTCCAGCAAAAATACATTTACAAGACCGTGGCTGCGCAGGCCATCGGGTCCAGCGGCAGCGATCAGTCGCACGCCTTCTACATTGACAAGGGCGCAGACGATAAGATCGAACGCGATATGGCGGTGATTACGGCGGACGGCATCGTCGGCAAGGTGCGCGATGTATTTCCGCACACCGCGCAGGTGCTGCCCATTAACGACCCGAGCAGCGGCGCGGGGGTGATCCTGCAGACCACGCGGATTCGCGGCATCCTGCGCGGCAACGCAGCCGGGCAGCCGCAAATTGTGGGCCTGCTTGCCGATCAGCGCATCCAGAAAGGCGAGAAGGTGCTCACCGCCGGCGGCGACCTGATCTTCCCGCGGGGGCTGCCGGTGGGCGTGGT
>PMOF01000188.1:3044-3202 GCA_003162495.1 Acidobacteriaceae bacterium | reverse complement strand
GGACAGGCGGCGGCCGAGGGAAGCGACTTTGTGGTGGCGACGAGCGACAATCCCCGCTCCGAAGATCCTCTGGCGATTCTTGCCGAGGTCGAGCCCGCATTGAAGGCCAGCGGCATTCAATACACCGTCGAGCCCGATCGGGCCGCGGCCATTCGGTT
>PMOF01000188.1:0-2968 GCA_003162495.1 Acidobacteriaceae bacterium | reverse complement strand
TCATGTTGAGTGGCTATTCCATCGACTCGCGCACTGTGAATGCGGGCGATCTTTTCTTTGCGGTGCGCGGCGAGCGATTGGACGGCCACGACTTTCTAACTCAGGCGCTGGATCGCGGGGCCGTGGCGGCGGTGGTGTCGCGGGCGCGGGTGGCCACGCTGCCGGACGCGGTGCTGGCCGTGCCGCTGTTGATTGCGGATGAACCATTGACCGCACTGCAGGCTTTGGCCGGGCATGTGCGCCGGCAGTGGGGGCGGCGCGTGGTGGCCATCACCGGATCGGCAGGCAAGACCACCACCAAGGAAGCGGTAGCCGCGGCGCTGGGCGCGAAGTTCAACGTGCTCAAATCCCGTGGCAACCTGAACAACGGATTTGGCCTGCCGCTGCAATTGCTGCGCCTGGAGCCGGAGCACGAATTTGCGGTGGTCGAAATGGGCATGAACCACGCGGGCGAAATTGCCGCGCTGGCGCGCATTGCCGGGCCCGACTGGGGCGTGGTCACCAACATCGGCACGGCGCACATTGAGAATTTTGCCGACGGGCAGGCTGGGATTGCGCGCGCCAAGCTTGAGCTGATTGCGGCGCTGCCTGCGAACGGCGTGGCTTTTCTCAACTGCGCCGACCCGTACCTCTCGCAGTTTGGCCGCGATTTTCCCGGCCGCGTGGTGTATTTTGGCGATGGGCCCTGCGCCGATCCGCAGTATTTTGAAGCTACCGAAGATCTGGCGGGATTGCACTTTAAGTTTCGCGCCGGTGAGCGCGAGGGCGCGCTGACGCTGCATCTGCTGGGCGCGCACAACGCCTCAAATGCGCTGGCCGGCCTGGCGGTTGCGCTGGAAGCGGGCGTGGAGCTCAATGATGCGGTCGCCGCGCTTGAGAAGCTCACTGCCGGCGACAAGCGCGGCCAGGTGATTGAGATCGGCGGCGCAACCATTCTCAACGACAGCTATAACTCCAACCCCGAGGCGCTGCGCTCCATGATTCGCACCCTGGCCGCACGCCCGGCCCGTCGCCGCATCCTGGTGGCAGGGGAGATGCTCGAACTGGGCGAGCATGGCCCCGCGCTGCACGCCGAGTGCGGGCAAGCCGCTGCCGAGGCAGGGCTCGATCTGGTGGCCGGCGTGCAAGGCAACGCGGTACACCTGGCCGCGGCCGCCTGCATCGGCGGCGTCGGATCGCTCTTTTTGCCCGATGCCGAGGCGGCCGGCGAATGGTTGAAAGAAAATTTACAGCCGGGCGATGTGGTGCTTGTCAAGGGTTCGCGCGGCGTGCATCTGGAGCGGGCCATCGAAGCGGTGCAGCGCGGAACAGCGGCAGCGGAGGGACATTGAGTTATAAGAAAGTGCTCGGCAAAGTAGCTCTGCAGTTTGCCCTTGCTATTGCAGTGCACCTTGTTGCGCAGGTCAACCCGGAATGGATCACGCCGTTTCCGCCGCATCGGATTGCCGGCAATCTCTATTACGTGGGCAGCGCCGATCTTGCCTCTTACCTGGTCGTCACGCCCAAGGGCCTGATCCTCATCAACAGCAGCCTTGAGGCTTCCGTACCGTTGATCCGGAAGAGCGTCGAGGCGCTCGGCTTTCGGTTTACCGACATCAAAATCCTGCTCATCAGCCATGCGCATTACGATCACTGCGCGGGCAGCGCGCAGGTGAAGAAGCTGACCGGCGCAAAATATTTTGTAATGGATGCGGATGTGCCGACGGTGGAGTCGGGCGGCAAGAAGGACTTTCAATACGGTGCGGACCCGAGCATGCTGTATCCGCCTGCAAAGGTGGACCGGATCTTGCACGACGGAGATACGGTGCGACTGGGAGGCGCGGTCCTTACCGCGCACCTGACCGCCGGCCACACCAGGGGAACCACCACATGGACCATGGACGAGATTGATGGCGGCAGGACGCTGCACGCGGTCATTGTCGGGAGCCCCAACGTAAACCCTGGATACAGGCTGGTTGGAAATAAAGCCTATCCGCAAATCGCTGCCGACTACGCGCGCGGATTTCAGGTGCTCAAGGGCTTGCCATGCGATANNGAGCGTCAGCGGGCCTTTGAGGCGGAGTTGAAGCGGCAATCGGCGGGAAAGCAGTAGTCGGCATTTCACAGCACGGAAGCCGGCCGACCCTGTAAAATCGACCTGAAACCCGCTTCCTTCCGGCTCTGGAGGCCACTTGCTCTACTGGCTGCTCTATCAAAAGCTGTATCCGTTCTTTCACCCCTTTCGGATCTTCCGCTATTTGACCTTTCGCACCGCATTTGCCACCGGCACGGCGCTGCTGATTGCGTTGTTCATCGGTCCCTGGGTGATCCAGAAGCTGCGCGAATTCCAGATTGGCCAATTCATCCGCGAGGACGGCCCGCAGTCGCATCTGAAGAAGTCCGGCACGCCCACCATGGGCGGGGTGCTGATCGGGATTGCGATTCTGCTGCCCACGGTGCTTTGGTCCGACCCGGCGAATCCCTTCGTCTGGATCATGGTTTTTTCCACGCTCGCATTCGGCGCCATTGGTTTTGCCGACGATTACATCAAGGTGGTGCAGCGGCGCAACCTGGGCCTCACGGCGCGCGCCAAGCTGATCTTGCAGGGCGCGGCCGCGGCCGCCGTGGCGGTGGCGCTGGTGGTGATGGACCAGTTCAAGATGTTCTCCACGCGCCTGGAAATTCCGTTCGTCAAGAGCTGGCGTCCCGATCTGCTGTGGCATTGGGCGGCCACCTTCCCTCACCTTGCGCTTCTGGCCTTTCTGCCTTTCGTTTTATGGGTCATCGTGGTGCTGCTGGGCGCCACCAACGCGGTGAACCTGACCGACGGTCTTGATGGCCTGGCGATCGGCTGTACCATCATCGCCGCGGGTGCGCTGACCGTGCTCACCTATGTCAGCGGCCATGTTGTCTTCGCCGACTACCTGGAGCTGCAGCGCATGCCCATGGTTTCCGAATTGACCGTCTTTTGCGGCTCGATGGTCGGCGC
>PMOF01000299.1:34576-39800 GCA_003162495.1 Acidobacteriaceae bacterium | reverse complement strand
CGGTCGGCGAGGGTGCAGAGGCTGACCACATGCTCCAGCAGGCCGCCGAGCCAGGCGTGGTGCAGTTGCTTGGCGGCGGGGGCTTCGCGATAGGCCTGCGCCAGGGCCGGATCGGCAAATAGCGTGGTGAGCAGGCGCTTGAGGTCGGGGTTGGTGAGGCTGTCGACAAATCCGAGAAGCTGACTCCACAGTGCCGCAACATCATAAGTGGTCGCGGGCATGAGGTCGGCTTTGTCCACTTCCGAGGGCGTGGCCTTGCGGATCTGATCGACCTTCATCTGCACGCGGTCATCAAAACGCGAGACAGAACCGCGGGCCTTCACGATGTCGCCGCGCTCGATGTCCCTGGCGATGCGCGGATCGCCCGGCTCCCAGACGCGGCCCTCAAGCTGGCCGGTCTTGTCGCACATCATCAGGCTCAGGTAGGGCTTGTTCGATTTGGTGGTCCGCTGCTGCTTGACCAGCAGCAGGAAGTAGCCATCGAAGAGTTTGCCTTCGTCAAATGCGGCCAGATCGGCGATGTAGATGTCTTTCATTCTGCCGAGAAGATTAACCCATGGGCTTGATCTTGCCAAAAAAGCAAAGGGCCTGGGGTGAGTTCCCAGGCCCGGCCAGATCGACGAAGAGCTTGCCTTACTGCTGCGGTTGCGCCGCGGGAGCCGGCTGTGGAGCTGGGGCGGGCGCACCGGGTACGACCGGCGTCTGTGTCATCTCCGGGCCTTGCGGCTTGACCTGCGGCGTTTTATTCTTGTCGGCCAGGCGGGTTTTTTCGCCAGTGGTGGTGCTCGATTTCTTCTTCTTGCTGGTGTCGCCGGCCAGGCCGAGCGGGCTGGCCTGGGTCTGGCGGTCGGCAACCTCGGCGGCATCGGCCGGCGCGGGGGCCATCTTGTCCGGTTGCGGTCCCTTGACCTTGGGCTGCTTAGGCACTTTGGCGCGTGAGCTGAAGCGGGTCTTTTGCGTCGGTTTGGCTTCGGCCACCAGCGGATTCACCGGCTCGTCGGCAGCACTCGCGGTCTGTTGCGTTGCGCCCGTCGCGTCCGCGGACTGCTGCGCTGCGCCCGCGTCCTCGGCCTTGGTTTCCGGCGCGCTGGGCAGCGTCTTGGTGGGCGCCTTGCCAAAGCGAATCTTTTCTTTCTTGCCGGACTTCTGCGCCTTGGCCGCCGCCTTGGCGGATTTCTTGCTGGTGGTGTCAAGGCTCGCGTTTTTCTTGGTTGCTGGCGAGGCCGTGTCTGCAGTGGCCGCCGCCTGCGGCGATTTTTGGCGGAAGGTGCGGGTCGACTCGCGGAAGCGGGTCCGCTCGACCTTCTTCTTCTTCTTGCCTACAGGCGGCGTATAGGCGCTGTAAACAGGCTTGGTCTGCTTGGGACTGGCGCCGGTGTCGCTATAGCCGGGCCGGATGTCGATATACGCCTCCTCCCGCATGGTGGTCAGGTAGTCGCGCATGGCCGGCTCCATTCGCGCCATGTAGTAGTTCTGCTCCACGTCCTGTTCAACGTCCTTGAACTCCGGAACCCCGCCCGGGACGTGTTGATCCACTTTGAGGATGACGAAGCCCTGGCGGGTACGAATGGGATCGGTATATTGGCCTGCCTTCAGCGCGAAGGTTTGATCCTCGAAGACTTTGTTGAGCTGACCACGCTGGTACTGGCCCAGGTTGCCGCCATCGGCAGCGGTGGTGCCTTCGCTGAAAGTCTTGGCCAGCTGAGTAAAGTCGCCGCCGGCGTGGAGCTTGGCCTCAATGTCATCGGCCTTGGCCTGGGCTGCCGCCAGGACCGCCGGATCGCTCGGCTGAGCGCCGGCGGCGGGCGCTGGCGCGGCGATGAGAATCTCGCTCAGGCGCACGCTCTCCGGATGGGCGTATTCCTGCTTGTGCTCCTCAAAGTAGCGTTCCACTTCGCCGGGCGTGAATTGAATCTTGCGGCCCACCTGGTCGCGCATCACTAACTGGGTGATGATGCCGTTGCGGATGTTGGCCTTGAAATCCTCGAAGGAGACTCCCTGTTCCTTGGCGGCCTTTTCCAGGTCTTCAAGGGTGGCAAGATTGTATTGTTTGCGGATCTCGTTCAGCTTCTGGACCAACTCGGTTTCGCCGTTGATGTCCAGCTCTTTGCCTTTGGAGAGCCAGAGTTGCTGGTCGATTAAATTGCGCAGCAGGTCTTTGTGAGCATCGGCAATCTGCTGCATGGTAGCGCCGTGCTGGCGCATCTCATCATCCAGATCCTTCATCGAGTGGTCGTAGTCTGAGCGGGTAATGATCTGGTCGTTGACCCGGGCGATGATTTCCTCGACCGTGTTGCCGCCATAAGGGCTTTCCGGGGCCGCGGGACGGGTTTGCGCCGGAATCGAGCCTGCGAGCAGCAACGTGCAGAACACGAATGCCGCGGAGGTGCGAAAAAGATTCAGGGTCATAGGAGTGGACACGACCGGAGGCAAACCAAAACCGCCTGGGGTATAGACGCAATTGTAAATGGCCGGGGAGCCGAAGAGGAAAGCTGGAGCGCGATTTCCTGGAACCCCCCGTTTCGCGATTGGGCGCAAATTCCCCAGGGATTCCCGGAATCGGCAGAATCCGGACCAACGCGGGACACGCTCCAACAGCGGCGTTGGCTGCGGGCGGGCTACCGGATTGACCGGCCCGGCGTCAAAGACCGAAGTGCTATACTAGTTGCAAAGACTGCTCTGTCAGGTGCTTTAGAGCGGTTTCCCAATCCCTTTCGCCTTGCCGGAGTCGGACACCGTTCCTCGGGCAAGGTTGATTTTTTCGAGTCCCAACCCAGCCGTATGCAGTGGATGGGGACTCGGACCCTGGGGAAACCGCAGTCGGCCACCTGTGGAACCTGCCGTCCGGAGGTTGTTCTGCCTATGAATTCCCGCGCCCGCCGCGCACTTTTCACCTTTGTTTTGTTCTTTGCCGTCTGCGCCCTTGCCGGCGCTCTTCTGCAGCGCAAGGTTGGAGCCCAGTCTTCGGCTGACGAAAGCCAGCTCCGCGACAGCCTCAAGTCGTTCACCAATGTCTACGCTCTGGTAGAGCAGAACTATGCCGAGCCCATCGAGGGCGACAAAGCTGACGGGGCGATCTACGACGGGGCCATCCCCGGCATGTTGCGGGTGCTGGATCCGCACTCAAACTTTTACGATCCCAAGGCCTACGCCAAGATGCGCGAGGATCAGCACGGCCGCTACTACGGTGTGGGTATGGTGATCCAGCAGCAACTCAACAAGGTGTACGTGATCGAACCCTACGAGAACACACCCTCTTTCCGGGCCGGCATCCATCCGGGTGACGTAATAGCCGCCGTAGACGGCAAGAGCACCGACGGCTGGACGTCTGACCAGGTAGCCAAGGCGCTCAAGGGCCCCAAGGGCACTCACGTTCAGGTCAGCATGATTCGCGAGGGTCAGCCGAAGGCGATGACCTTCGACTTGGTACGCGACGAGATTCCCAATCCCTCGGTAGACCTTAAATACGAGATTCGGCCGGGTATCGGCTACATCCATCTGAAACAGTTCCAGGAGACCACGGCGGAGGAAGTCATCCAGGCCGTCGACGGCTTTAGCAACCTGAAAGGGCTGATTCTGGATCTGCGCGGCAATCCCGGCGGCCTGCTGAGCCAGGCGGTTGAGGTCTGCGATCACCTGCTCACCAAGGGGCAGACGATCGTGTCGCAGCGCGGGCGCGCCTATCCCGACCAGGTCTATACGGCCACCCACGGCAATGACGGAAAAACCTTCCCCATCGTAGTGCTGGTGAACCGCAATACTGCCTCAGCGGCGGAGATTGTCAGCGGCGCATTGCAGGACCACGATCGCGCGCTGATTGTGGGCGAAACCACCTTTGGCAAGGGGCTGGTGCAGACGGTCTACAACCTGAGTGAGAATACCGGACTGGCGCTGACCACCTATCACTACTACACTCCGTCGGGACGGCTCATCCAGCGCAACTACACCGGGGTTTCACTCTACGACTACTACTACAATCACGCCGGGGCGCTGCCCTCCAACTCCAGCAACCAGGAAGTCAAACTGACCGATGCGGGCCGCACGGTCTACGGGGGCGGGGGCATTACTCCCGATGAGAAGATTGAGCCCGCAAAAAGCAACCACTTTCAGGACGAGCTGATCTACAAGGATGTTTTCTTCCACTTTGCGCCGGTCTATGTGGCCAGCCACACGGCGGACAAAAACTTTGAAGTCAACGACGAGGTTCTTGGCGACTTCAAGCAGTTCCTGACCACCCAGAACATTCCCTGGACCGAGAGCGATTTGAACGGAGTCAGCGACTGGCTGAAAGCCAACATCAAAGATAAGATCGTGACCATCGAGTTTGGACAGTTGCAGGGATTGCGCACGCTGGCCAACTGGGATCCCGAGATCCAGAAGGCGCTCACTTTCCTACCCGAGGCCCAGGCGCTCGAAGACCATGCGCACCAGGTGCTGGCGCAGAAGGCGCAGGCGCGGAATGCCGCGCCTGAGGGCGTGCCGGTACAACAGTAAGCCGGCGAAGCTTCTCGCGACGATTCAAGCGCAAAAAGGCCATCCCGCGGGGGGATGGCCTTTTGCTTGGTGGCATAGCATCTGATTTGAAAGGGCACGGCTTCAGTCGTGCCGCAAAGCGGGCAAACTCCACGAGCCTTCAGCCGTCGGTTATTGCTTGCGCTCGTAAATCATGAATTTTTCTCTTGACATAATGTACTAGTCTTATAGTACATTGATTTTGCGATGAGCCAGCAGCTACCTTCAACTCGTTTTCGCCTTCAATTGGATCTCCATAGCGGAGTGCCTGTTTATCGGCAGGTCATCGACCAGGTGCGAGGCGGCATTGCGTCGGGCATGTTGGCCGCGGGCGATCAACTGCCCACCGTCCGCCAGCTTGCCGTCGACCTGGCCATCAATCCGAATACCGTCATTCGCGCCTACCGGGAATTGGAGCTTGGCGGTTTGCTCGAGACTCACCAGGGAACGGGAACGTTCATCAGCATGCAGAAAATGAAGCAGGCCGACGCCGAGCGCGGGCGGCAATTGGCGCAGATTGTGGCCGATTGCGCCTCTCGTGCCGGAGCGGCGGGATTCACAGTTGACGAACTGATCGAGGAGTTGCGCGGATTGGCGGTTGAGCCGGCCCGCAGGAGGTGAAAGATGAGAGCAAGAGTGGAAACTGTTCCGTTGAACCGCGTCGCGGTCACAGCGTTTGTGCTCTGCCTCGGCGCGGGAGCCGCAGGTAGCG